>JAQGNM010000214.1 GCA_028291845.1 Massilia sp.
GACCCGGCGATCACCGACTTCAAGCCGATCATCAACAAGATCAAGCTGCAGGACAAATCGGAAGTGATCGCCATGGTCGGCTATGAAAACGACTACGTCGGCATCCTGCGCGCCGCCCGCGTACTCAAGCCCACCGTCAAGGCGATGGTCGGCGTGTGGTCGCTGGCAACGCCGACAATGGCGGCCGATTTTCCTGACCTGATGCCGAACGTGTACGGCACCGCGCTGCTGCCCTTCCCTGCCGAATTCAAGACGGCCGACGGCAAGGCGTTTGCAGATACCTACAAGGCGCTCTATAAAAAAGAGCCGGACTACCTGGGCCAGTTCGGCTACGTGCAGTCGATGCTGCTGTTCGAAGCGATCGCCCGCGCGGCCGACAAGGGCACCCTGAAAAAAGGCGGCATCGTCGAGGAAATGCGCAAGACCGACAAGGAAACCCTGATCGGCCGCGTGCAGTTCGGCGCCAACGGCGACAACCCGAACTTCATCCACCGCATGGGCCAGCACCAGGACAAGAAGATCGTCATCGTCTGGCCGAAGGAAACCGCGACCGGCAAGATGGCGTATCCGGCCACGCCGTGGTAAGACGGTAACGAGACGACTATGACTGATCTGATACTGCAAGCGCTGTATTCGGGCTTGCTGCAGGGCGGCTCGTACGCCCTGATCGCGCTCGGCCTGGCGCTGGTGTTCGGCACCATGAAGGTGATCAACCTGGCGCACGGCGAACTGGTGCTGCTGGCCGCCTACATCGCCTACGCCGTGGAGTCGGGCCTCGGCCTGGGGCCGATGTTCGCCATCCCGATCGCGCTGGTGGTGGTGTGCATCGCCGCGGTATTGGTGTATTCGGTCGTCAGCCGTATCAAGCAGGATCGCGAAATCAATTCGCTGATCCTCACCTACGGCATCGGCGTGATTCTCACCAACCTGATCCTGCTGATCTGGCACGCCGATGTCCGCTCCACCTCCTCCACCTGGCTGCAGGAAGCGTTTGTCGTCGGCCCCCTGTACAGCATGAGAAGCGAGCTGATTTTCTTCGGCGTGTCGATCGTGCTGATGGTGGCGCTGTGGTGGTGGCTGTCGCGCAGCTGGTACGGCCGCGCCGTGCGGGCCGTCTCCAGCAACCGCGACGCGGCCAAGCTGATGGGCATCGATCCCGGTAAAACCGAGCTGGTGTCGTTCATCGTCGCCGGCGTGCTGGCGGCATTTGCCGGCGTCGCCCTGTTCAGTTATGGCGTGATCCAGCCGGCCTACGGCGGCGCCCTGACCGTCAAGGCATTCATCATTACCGTGCTGGCCGGGGTCGGCTCGATCCCGGGCGTGCTGCTGGGCGCGGTGCTGCTCGGTGTGGCCGAAGCATTGACGGTCACCCTGGCCAGTTCGGCCCTGCAGGAGCTGGCCGGCATGGGCTTGTTTTTGCTGGTCCTGTTCGTCATGCCGAACGGCTTGTTCGGCGCGGCCCGGAGGCGCGGATGAATCACAAACTATCCCACAAACTATCGATCGCCGGCGCGCTGGCAGTGGCCTACCTGGTCGTGCCGTTCACGCTCGGCTCGAACAACTACGTGATGAGCATGATCGTCGCCGCCATCATCATCGGCGGGGTCGCCCTGTCGTGGGCTTTATTGGGCAACCTGGGCGGCATGGTCAGCTTCGGCCACTCGGCCTTTTTCGGCGTCGGCGCGTATGTCTCGGCCATTGTCACCGTCAAGCTGGGCGTGCCGGTGCTGCTCGGGGTGCTGCTCGGCGGGCTGGGCGCGGTGCTCGCCTCGATCGTCATGCTGCCGGTACTGCGCCTGCGCGGCCCGTACTTTGCGCTGGCGATCCTCGCCTACGCGCACATTTTCCGGATTCTCGCCACCGAGTGGACGTCCGTCACCGGCGGCTCCGGCGGCGTCTCCGGCATCCCGGGGTTTCCAACGCTGTTCGGCTTCGACTTCGGCAACAAGCTGGGCGCCTATCTGATCGCCCTGACCCTGGTGGTGATCTTCGCCTTTATCTACCAGCGCATCCGCGCCAGCTACTACGGCATCGCCCTGCGCGCCATGCACGACAGCGAGGACGCCACCCGCGTGGTCGGCGTCAACAGCACCTTGCTCAAGGCGGCGATGCTGATGGTGTCGAGTTTTATCGCCGGCGTGTTCGGCGCCGTCAATTCGCACTACATCAATTTTCTGGAACCCGACTATGCGTTCAGTGCCCTGTGGGTCACGCTGCCGATCGTCGCGGCGATTTTTGGCGGCTACCGCACCATCCTCGGCCCCGTGATCGGCGCGCTGGTGGTCTACCTGGCCGATCAGCTGGTCTTCAAAACCTATATGCCGACCGGGCACCAGCTGGTGCTGGGCGTGCTGCTGGTGGCGATGATCGTGTTCAAGCCGTCCGGCTTGCTGTCGCTGTTGAAGAAAAAGGGAGCGGCGCATGCTTGAACTAGCCAATGTTTCGGTGCGTTTCGGCGGCCTGACGGCCGTCAACGACGTCACTCTTAAAATCGCCAGCGACGATGTCATCGGCCTGGTCGGCTCGAACGGCGCCGGCAAGACCACCTTGTTCAATGCGATTTCCGGCCTGGTCAAGCCGACTGCGGGCAGCATCCGCTTCGGCGGGCGCGACATCGTCAATGCGCCGATGTACCAGCGCGCGCGGCTGGGCATCGGCCGCACTTTTCAGATACCGCAGCCGATGCACGAACTGACCGTGCGCGAGAACCTGCTGGTGGCGCAGCGCTTCGGCACCGGCAGCGTCGACCACAAGAGAATCGACGAGATCCTCGATTTCACCAGTTTGACGGCCAAGGCCGATCGCGCCGCCGCCAGCGAACTGGCGCTGACGGAATTGAAAGCGCTGGAAGTGGCCAAGGCGCTCTCGACAGCGCCGCAACTGCTGCTGCTCGACGAAGTGCTGGCCGGGCTGGAAACCACCGGCAAGCGCCGCTTCATGGGCATGCTGCGCGACCTGCATGCGCAGTTCAAGGTGGGGATCGTCATGATCGAACACGATATCGAAACCATCAGCGCACTGTGCCCACGGGTGGCGGTGCTCAACTTCGGCCAGTTGATCGCCGACGGTACGCCGGACGCGGTGTTCCGCGATCCCGCCGTCATGAAGAGTTATACGGGGGCCGCGTCATGACTGTACCCATGTTGGAACTGAAGAATGTTCGGGCCGGCTATGGCGCCATCAACGTGCTGTGGGACGTCAGCCTGTCGGCCGCACGCGGCCAGCTCACCACCATCATCGGCCCCAACGGCGCCGGCAAGACCACCCTGCTGCGCGCCATCATGGGCCTGGTGCCGGTCAGCCAGGGCAGCATCGCCCTGGCCGGCGCGCCCTTGTCGAGCAAGCACACCTGGGACATGGCCGACCTGTCGGTGGCGATGATCCCCGAAGGGCGCATGGTGTTTCGCGACATGAGCGTGGAAGAAAATCTGACCATGGGCGCCTTTCCGAAAGCGCACCGCGCCCACCTCGCCACGCGGCTGGAAGAAGCGTACCTGATGTTCCCGCGCCTGCGCGAGCGCCGCAAGCAGCTGGCCGGCTCGCTGTCGGGCGGCGAAGCGCAGATGCTGGCAATGGCGCGCGGCCTGATGTCGGACCCGGCCTTGTTGATCATCGACGAGCCGTCGCTGGGCCTGGCGCCACTGGTGGTCAACGAGCTGTTCGAGATACTGGCGCGCTTAAAAGACGGCAAGCGCACTTTGATACTTGTGGAGCAAAATACCGAGCGGGCGGTCGCCGTGGCCGATCATGTGTACCTGATGCAGAGTGGGAAGGTGGCGCTGTCGCAGCCGGCGAATGAGGTCGATCTGGGGCGCTTGCATGAGCTGTATTTTGCTCGCTAGACGGCGCGGCGTTCAAGAGGGGGACTGGCGCCGCAAGGTGCCTGTCCCATGCATGCGCTGCCGCAGATCGACCATGGGACAGGCACTTTCAGCGCCAGTCCCCCTTACAGCATAGGCCGCAGGGCAGTCCACACCAGCGGCGCCCCCATCTGATTCATGCAATTGTGATGCCCCAGCGGGCACTCCCGCTGCCGGCACGGCGAACACTCCAGCCGCAACGATAACGACGCCGCCACCTCCGAAAACGGCGGCGCGTGATCCGGATCGGTCGGCCCGTACAGCGCCACCACCGGCCGGTTGAGCGCAGAGGCGATGTGCAGCAAGCCGGAGTCGTTGGCGACCACCGCGTCGGCGCGCGCGATCAGGGCGATCGCTTCGTCCAGCCTGGTGGCGCCGGCCAGGTTGATCAGATTGGCGGTCGACCCGGCGGCGGCAATCACTTCTTCTCCCGCCGCCTTGTCCTTGGGCGAGCCCAGCATGGCAATTCGCACATCGGGGTAGTCGGCGATGATCGCGCGCGCCAGATCGGCAAAGTGGGAAGCGGGCCAGCGCTTGGCCGCGCCGAACTCGGCGCCGGGGGCGAACGCCACCAGCGCCTGCCCGGCAAGCACGCCCGCTTGCGAGGCGGCGGCAGCCATCTGCGCCTCGCTGACCCGCATGCGCGGCTTCGCGGCCGGCTGCAAGGGAGCGCCGGGCGCATTCGCCAGCGCCGCATAAAACGCCACCATCGGCCGCGGCGGCAGGTCGTCGTGGTGCATGGCGTTGATCAAGCCGTAACGCGATTCGCCCTTGTAACCGATCCGCGATGAAATCCCCGCCAGCCAGGGAATCAAGGCGTATTTCAGCGTATTGGGCAGCACGTACGCCTCGGCATAGCCGCGCCGGCGCAGTTCGCGCGCGTATTGCCAGCGCTGCTTGAGCTGCAAGGCGCCGTGGCGAAACGGCGTCTCCAGCACGCTGTCCACCTCCCCCATCGCCCGCCACACCGGCGCCACCGCCGGCGGCGCCAGCACGTCGATCGGGCGCTCGGGATACGCCGCCTTCAGGCGCTGCAGCAGCGGCTGCGCCATCACGGCGTCGCCGATCCAGTTGGGCGAAATGACCAGCGTGCGCGGTGCCATCAGGCCGCCTCGGAAAACTGCAGCCGGTACAAGTTGGCGTAGGTGCCGCCCTTGGCCAGCAGCTCCTCGTGGCGGCCGGCCTCGACGATGCGGCCCTGGTCGAGCACGACGATGCGGTCGGCCCGCTCGATGGTCGACAGGCGGTGCGCGATGACGATGGTGGTGCGCCCGGCCATCAGCGCATCGAGCGCGGCTTGCACGGCGCGCTCGGACTCGTTGTCGAGCGCCGAGGTGGCTTCGTCGAGAAT
>JAQGNM010000239.1 GCA_028291845.1 Massilia sp.
GGCTCCGGCCGCCGCCCAATGATCGTTTTACCTGAAAGCCGGGGCGCTGCCCCGGTGGAGCATCTGCCATGAGTCCTTCCGGTCCCTTTATCGCCCGGCCCGTCGCCACCTCGCTGCTGATGCTGGCGATCGTGCTGGCCGGCCTGGTGGGTTTTAAATTTCTGCCCTTGTCGGCCCTGCCGCAGGTCGATTTCCCCACCATCCAGGTGCAGACCCTGTATCCGGGCGCCAGCCCCGAGGTGATGTCACGCACCGTCACCGCGCCGCTCGAGCGCCAGTTCGGCCAGATGTCGGGCTTGTCGCGCATGAGTTCGACCAGCGCCGCCGGCGTCTCCATCGTCACCCTGCAGTTCGGCCTCGGCCAGACCCGCGACGTCGCCGAGCAGGACGTGCAGGCGGCGATCAACGCCGGCGGCTCGCTGCTGCCGACCGACCTGCCGGCGCCGCCGGTGTACGCCAAGGTCAATCCGGCCGATGCCCCGGTGCTGACCCTGGCGATCACTTCCGACACCGTGCCGCTGACCGAAGTGCAAAACCTGGTCAACACCCGCCTGGCCTTGAAGATCAGCCAGGTCTCCGGCGTCGGCCTGGTCAGCTTGTCCGGCGGCCAGCGGCCGGCCGTGCGCATCCAGGCCGATACCGAAGCGCTGGCCTCTTACGGCCTCGGCCTGGACACCCTGCGCACCGCCATCACCGCGGCCAACGCCAACAGCGCAAAGGGCAGCTTCGACGGCCCGACCCGCTCTTACACCATCAACGCCAACGACCAGTTGCTGGCGGTGCCCGACTATAAAAACCTGATCGTCGCCTATAAAAACGGCGCGCCGATCCGCCTGACCGACGTCGCCACCGTGGTCGACAGCGCCGAGAACGTCAAGCTGGCCGCCTGGTCCGGCCTGAAGCCGGCGATCATCCTCAACGTCCAGCGCCAGCCGGGCGCCAACGTCATCGCCACCGTCGACGCCATCAAGGAGCGCCTGCCCGAACTGCAGGCCAGCCTGCCGGGCGCCCTGCGCCTGGACGTGCTGGTCGACCGCACCACCGGCATCCGCGCCTCGGTCGAGCACGTCGAGATGGAGCTGCTGCTGTCGGTGGCGCTGGTCGTGCTGGTGATCTTCGCTTTCCTGCACAGCATGCGCGCCACCGTCATCGCCAGCCTGTCGGTGCCGATTTCCCTGATCGGCACCTGCGGCGCCATGTACCTGCTCGGCTACAGCCTGAACAACCTGTCGCTGATGGCGCTGACCATCGCCACCGGCTTCGTGGTCGACGACGCCATCGTCATGATCGAAAACATCGCCCGCTACATCGAAGAGGGAGAAACGCCGATGGCGGCCGCCATCAAGGGTGCGGCGCAGATCGGCTTCACCATCATCTCGCTGACCGTCTCGCTGATCGCCGTGCTGATTCCGCTGCTGTTCATGGGCGACGTGGTGGGGCGGCTGTTCCGCGAATTTGCCATCACCCTGTCGATCACCATCCTGATTTCCGCGGTGGTGTCGCTGACCCTGGTGCCGATGATGTCGGGCCGCTGGTTAAAAGCCATGAAGGACGAAAAGCCGGGCAAGCTGGCCACCCGCACCCAGGCTTTTTTCGACAACGTCATCCACCGCTACGACGGCGCCCTGACCTGGGTGCTGGCGCGCCAGGGCCTGACCCTGATCGTGGCGCTGGTCACGCTGGTGCTGACCGTGGTGCTGTACATGGCGATCCCGAAAGGCCTGTTCCCGACCCAGGACACCGGCCAGCTGCAGGCGCGCATCCAGGCGCGCCAGGCGATTTCCTACGATGCGATGGCCGAGCTGCAGCAGGCCGCCGCCAAGGTGATCCTGCAAGACCCCGATGTGCTGTCGCTGTCGTCGAATGTCGGCGTCGACGCCGCCTACAACACCATGCTCAACACCGGCAGCATGCTGATCAACCTGAAACCGAAACGCTCCGGCAGTCAGGAAGAAATCATGGTGCGGTTGCGCCAGCACGTCTCCCAGATAGCCGGCGCAACGCTGTTTCTGCAACCTACCCAGGACCTGACCATCGACGCCGAAACCGGCCCGACCCAGTACCGCGTGTCGATCGAGGGGGTCGACAACGCCACCGTGACGCAGTGGGCCAACAAGCTGGTGGCGCGCCTGCAGAGCACCAAACAGATCGCCAATGCCACCAGCGACGCCGGCGCGTCCGGCGTGGCGGCGTTCGTGGCGATCGACCGCGACAGCGCATCGCGCCTGGGGGTGACGGCGTCGAACATCGACGACGCCCTCTACAGCGCCTTCGGCCAGCGCATCGTCTCGACGATTTTCACCGAGACCAACCAGTACCGCGTGATCCTGGAAGCGAAGGCCGATCCGGCCATGTCGATCGAATCGTTAAAGCGGCTGCCGATCAAGACAGGCTCGGGCAAGCCAACCCCCCTTGAAGCGATCGCCACCATCACCGAGCAGCCGGCGCCGCTGCAGATCACCCACGTGGCGCAGTACCCGGCCACCACCATCGGCTTCGACACCGCGCAGGGCGTCTCGCTGGGCACCGCGGTGGACGCCATCCGCGAGGCCGCCGCCGACATCAAGATGCCGGCCGCGGTGAGCATGACGTTTCTGGGCGCCGCCGGCGCTTACCAGGCTTCGCTGTCGAACCAGTTGTGGCTGATCCTGGCGGCGGTGGTGTGCGTCTACATCGTGCTGGGCGTGCTGTACGAGAGTTATATTCACCCGCTGACGATCCTGTCGACGCTGCCTTCCGCCGGGGTGGGCGCGCTGCTGGCCTTGATCATCTTCGGCCAGGACCTGGGCGTGATCGGCATCATCGGCATCATTCTCCTGATCGGCATCGTCAAGAAGAACGCCATCATGATGATCGACTTTGCCATCGAGGCCGAGCGCGAACAGGGCAAGAGCCCGCAGGAGGCGATTCACCAGGCAGCGCTGTTGCGCTTCCGGCCGATCCTGATGACCACCCTGGCCGCGCTGTTCGCCGCGGTGCCGCTGATGCTCGGCTGGGGCGAGGGCGCCGAGCTGCGCCGCCCGCTCGGTCTGGCGATTTTCGGCGGTCTCATAGTCAGCCAGTTGCTGACACTGTTCACCACGCCGGTCATCTACCTCGGTTTCGACCGCCTGGCCCAGCGTTTCAACAAGCGCTTCGGCAGCAAGGAGGACGAGCTGAAGAACCAGTATCCGCATGGCGCGCTACTGGAGACCAAGCCTGAAGGGATCCCGGAGGCCAGCAAATGAACCTGTCGCAGCCTTTCGTGCGGCGCCCGATCGCCACGGTGCTGCTGACCATCGGACTTGCCCTGGCCGGCATCGGCGCCTTCTTCGTGCTGCCGGTGTCGCCGCTGCCGCAGGTCGATTTCCCGACCATCTCGGTGTCGGCCTCGCTGCCGGGCGCCAGCCCCGACACCATGGCCAGCAGCGTGGCCACGCCGCTGGAGCGGCGCCTGGGCGTGATCGCCGGGGTCAACGAGATGACCTCCAACAGCGGCAACGGCTCGACCCGCGTCAGCCTGCAGTTCGATCTGAACCGCAAGATCGACTCGGCCGCGCGCGAAGTGCAGGCGGCCATCAACGCTTCGCGCGCCGACCTGCCGTCGACCCTGTGCAGCAATCCCACCTACCGCAAGGCCAATCCGTCCGACGCCCCCGTCATCATCCTGGCGCTCACCTCGAAAACCAAGACGCCCGGCGAGATCTACGAGACGGTGTCGAACCTGGTGCAGCAAAAGCTGGCCCAGGTGCAGGGCGTGGGCGACGTCGAAATCGGCGGCGGCTCGCTGCCGGCGGTGCGGGTCGATCTGCTGCCGTATGCACTGAACAAGTACGGCGTGTCGACCGAAGACGTGCGCGCCGCCATCCAGGCCACCAATGCCAACCGCCCGAAAGGGGCGATCGAGGGCAATGGCAAGCGCTTGCAGATCTATTCGGCCCCGGCCGGGGCCAGCGGCGGGCGCAGCGCCAACGACTATAAAACGCTGGTGGTGGCGTGGCGCGATGGCGCCGCCATCCGCCTGCAGGACGTCGCCGCCGTCACCGACGGCGTCGAAAACGTCAATACGCTCGGCCTGTTCAACGGTGAACCGGCGGTGATCGTGCTGGTCACGCGCCAGCCGGCCGCCAACGTCATCGAAACGGTCGACGGCGTGCGCGCGCTGCTGCCGCAACTGCAGGCGCAACTGCCCAACGACGTCAAGATCGAAGTGGCGTCGGACTCCACCAATTCGATCCGTTCGTCGCTGCACGAGATCGAAGCGACCCTGGTGATTTCCATTTTGCTGGTGGTGCTGGTGGTGTCGGTGTTCCTGCGCTCGGTGCGCGCCACCATCGTGCCGGCGGTCGCCACCATCGTGTCCCTGCTGGGCACCTTCGGCGTCATGTACCTGCTCGGCTTTTCGCTGAATAACCTGTCGCTGATGGCGCTGACGGTGGCCACCGGTTTCGTCGTCGACGACGCCATCGTGGTGCTGGAAAACACCGCGCGCCACATCGAGGCCGGCATGGACCGCATGCAGGCGGCGCTGCTGGGCGCGCGCGAGGTGGGTTTTACGGTGCTCTCGATTTCGCTGTCGCTGGTGGCGGTGTTCATCCCGCTGCTGTTCATGGGCGGGCAGGTGGGCCGCCTGTTCCGCGAGTTCGCCGTCACCTTGTCGGCCGCCGTCATGATTTCCCTGGTGATTTCGCTGACCACCACGCCGATGATGTGCGCCTGGCTGCTGAAAAAAACCGATGTCAACAAGAAGCCGGGGCGCCTGGCGCGCTGGTCGGAGGCCGGTTTCGTGAAGATCCAGAAGGGCTACGAGCACGCGCTCGACTGGGCGCTCGACGCCAAGCTGCTGGTGATGATCATCCTGGTCTTTGTGGTCGCCCTGAACGTGTTCCTGTTTTCCGCCGCCCCAAAAGGGTTTTTCCCGCAGCAGGACACCGGCCAGATCAACGGCGGCATCCGCGCCGACCAGTCGATCTCGTTCCAGGCGATGCAGGGCAAATTGCGCCAGCTGGTCAACATCATCAAGAGCGATCCGGCGGTGGCCACCGTGGTCGGTTTCACGGGCGGCGCGCGCGCCGGCGGCGGCTTCATGTTCATCAACCTGAAACCCGTGGCCGAGCGCGCCAAGGGCGACGCCGGCCAGGCCGTGATCGCGCGCCTGCGGCCCAAGCTGGCGCGGGTGACGGGCGTGTCGCTGTTTTTGAATCCGGTGCAGGACTTGCGCATGGGCGGACGGCAGTCCAACTCGACCTATCAGTACACCCTGAAAAGCGACAACCGCGACGACCTGAAAAAATGGGCGACGCGGATGGCCGATTCGATGAAGCGCCAGGGCGCCTTGAACGACGACTACACCGACCAGGCGCACCACGGCGACGAAACCTACGTCACCATCGACAAGGACAGTGCCGCGCGGCTGGGCATCAGCACCCGCGACGTCGACAACGCCCTGTATAACGGCTTCGGCCAGCGCCAGGTCGCCACCATTTACGACGAGCTCAATCAGTATCACGTCATCATGGGGGTGGCCACGCAATACGCGCAATCGCCGGAAGCGTTGAAGGATGTGTATGTGCCGTCTAAGGCTACGGCATCGTCGACCGGCGCCAACGTCGCCCTGTCGACCGACACCAGCGGCAACGCCTCGTCGGCATCGTCGGGCACGTCGAGCTCGAACCTGACCGCCGCGCGCGATCCCTCGAGCGGCGCGGCGCTGGCGACCACTGTCACCAACATGGTGCCGCTGTCGGCCATCGCCAGCTTCGCCGAAAGCGCCGCGCCCACCTCGGTCAATCACCAGGATGGCGAACTGTCGACGACGGTTTCTTATAATCTTGCCGAAGGCAGCAGTACCGCCGACGGCGAAGCGGCGGTCAAGCAGGCCGAGGCCGACATCGGCATGCCGAACAATGTGCGCGGCAGTTTCCAGGGCACGGCCAAGGCGGCGCAGGACTCCAACAAGGAGCAGCCGTATCTGATCGCAGCGGCCATCGTAGTCATATATATTGTGCTGGGCATTCTCTACGAGTCGCTGGTGCACCCGATCACGGTGTTGTCGACCCTGCCGTCGGCCGGCGTCGGCGCGGTGCTGGCGCTGCTGCTGTTCAAAATGGAGTTTTCCATCATCGCGCTGATCGGCGTGTTCCTGTTGATCGGCATCGTCAAGAAGAATGCGATCCTGATCATCGACTTCGCGCTGGAGGCGGAGCGTTCGCGCGGCTTGTCGGCCACCGAAGCAGTGCGCGAAGCCTGCCTGCTGCGCTTCCGGCCGATCCTGATGACCACCCTGGCGGCGGCGCTCGGCGCCTTGCCGCTGGCGATCGGTTTCGGCGAAGGCTCTGAATTGCGCCAGCCGCTCGGCATCGCCATCATCGGCGGCCTGATCGCCAGCCAGGTGATCACCTTGCTGACCACGCCCGTCGTCTACCTGCTGCTGGACAAGCTGCGCCGGCGCAGTCCCATCGAAAGCCAGCTGGGCCGCCACGCCGACCCGCAG
>JAQGNM010000242.1 GCA_028291845.1 Massilia sp.
TCGAGCGGGTCGAGCGGATCGAGGCCGTGCAGCGGCGTGCCTTCCACCTGCACCAGGTGATTGACCGGCACCGATTCCGGATACGGATTCAAATTGGCCAGCTGCGCAATCAGGCCGGCGCGCTGCAGGCGCGATTCGCCCATGCCGACGATGCCGCCGCAGCAGACCTTCAGGCCGGCGTTGCGCACCTTGCCGAGCGTGTCGAGGCGGTCCTGGTATTCGCGCGTCGAGATGACGTTGTTGTAGAACTCGGGCGCGGTGTCGAGATTGTGATTATAAAAATCGAGGCCGGCGTTTTTCAGGCGGTCGGCTTGGCCCTCTTCGAGCATGCCCAGAGTGGCGCAGGTTTCCATGCCCAGCGCCTTGACTTCACGGACCATCTCTTCGACCTTTTCCATGTCGCGCTCCTTCGGGCTTCGCCAGGCGGCGCCCATGCAAAAGCGGGTGGCGCCGTTGGCCTTGGCCTGGCGCGCGGCCTCGAGCACGGTGTCGATGTCGAGGATTTTTTTCGCTTCGACACCGGTATCGTAGCGGGCCGCCTGCGGGCAATAGCCGCAATCTTCTTCGCAGCCGCCGGTCTTGATCGACAACAGCGTGGCCAGTTCGACGTCGCCGTCGGGGAAGTTGGCGCGGTGCGCGCTCTGCGCCTGGAACATCAAGTCGTTGAACGGCAGGTCGAACAGCGCCATGACGTCGGCCACCGGCCAGGTCGCCGCGGGCGAGGTGGTGATGGCAGCCGCCGGCTTGTGAAACGCCAGCTCGGTGATTTTTTCGGTAATTGCGTTCATGCGTGGTCCTTGTTCTATTAACTGTATAAATTAATCGCCGGCGGGCGGCCAGCCGGGCAGCGCCGCCAGGTCGATGCAGGAGGCGGCGCGCACGTGGTCGGGTTGATCCATGAACGGCACCCGTCCCAGCAAGGGAGCCGGAATGCGCGCGGCCAGGGCGGCGACATTCTCATCGGCGTATTGCATGTCGGGATCGATCTGGTTGGCCACCCAGCCTGCCAGCACCAGGTTGCGGGCGATGATCGCCTCCACCGTCAGCAGGGCGTGGCTGATGCAGCCGAGCCGCATGCCCACCACCAGTACCACCGGCAGATTCAATTGGGCGGCCAGATCGGCGGTATCGAAATCGTCGGTCAGCGGCACGCGAAAGCCCCCCACACCCTCGACCACCACGGCGTCCGACGCCGCGGCGATTTCAGCGTAGGCGGCGATGATCGGCACCGGCGCGATGGTGACGCCATCGATGGCGGCGGCGATGTGGGGCGCGGCGGGCGTGCGCAGCATGAACGGCGTGGTGAGATTGACCGGCAGGTGGACGTTGCCGGCGGCGCGCAGCAAATCGGCGTCGTCGTTGTGCAGCTCGCCGTCGCGCATGGCGGCGCCGGCGGCGACCGGCTTCATGCCGCAGGCGCGCAGGCCCTTGGCCACCAGCTGGTGCAGGATCGCCGCCGAGATCATGGTCTTGCCGATCTCCGTGTCGGTGCCCGTGACAAAACAGGAAAAGCGCCACGGCAGCGAACCGACCGCCTGGATCATCGGCGCCGCTTCCAGCTCGGGTGCGTCATCGGGCTCGGTTTCCACCACTGGCACGATCAGCGGGTCGGCCGTGGGCGCGATCGGATCGTTCAGGCTCAGTTCATCGTTCATGGTCACTCTCTCTCCAGCTGGTTGAGCGCGGCGGTCAATTGCGCCACATCCTCGACAGTATGCGCCGCCGACAAGGTTACGCGCAGGCGCGCCGTGCCGGGCGCCACCGTGGGCGGACGGATCGCAGGCACCCACAGGCCGCGCCCGTACAGGCCGGCGCCGGCGCGCAGGGCGGCGTCGTTGGCGCCGATGATGACCGGCTGGATCGCCGTGGTGGACAGCCCCAGCGTCCACGGCGCCACCTTGACGTCGCCGCGAAAGCGCGCGATCAAGTCCGCCAGGTGTGCGCGGCGGCTGGCGCCTTCCGCGCCCTCGATGATGTCCATGCTGGTCAACAGCGCATGCGCCAGCGCCGGCGGCGCCGCCGTGGTGTAGATGTAGGGCCGTGCGCGCTGGATCAGCCACTCGATGACGCTGGCATGGGCCGCGACGAACGCGCCGGCCACCCCGGCGGCCTTGCCGAGGGTGCCCATGTAGACCAGGTGAGGGGAACGCAGACCCAGGTGTTCGAGCGCGCCGTGGCCGCGTTCACCGAGCGCGCCGAAACCATGGGCGTCGTCCACCACCAGCCAGGCGCCGTGGCGCTCGCACAAGGACAGCATCGCCGCCAGCGGCGCCAGGTCGCCATCCATTCTGAACACGCTGTCGGTGACGACGATTTTATTTTCAACCGTGCTCGCTGCCAGTTGCGCGGCCAAGGCGTCGACATCGGCGTGCGGATAGACGCTCACCTGCGCGCGCGCCAGGCGGGCGCCGTCGATCAGGGAGGCGTGGTTCAAGGACTCGCAAAACAGAACGGCGTCCGCATCGGCGCCGAGCGCCGTCAAAATCGCCAGGTTGGCCATGTAGCCGGTGCTGAAGGTGAGCGCGCGCACATCCGGGATGCTGGCCGCCTGGGTAGCCGCCAGGCGTTCTTCGAGCAGCGCGTGGGCGCGCCCGTGGCCGCTGATCAGGTGCGAGGCACCGCTGCCGGCGCCGTACAGCGACGCCCCTTCGCGCAAGGCTGCCACCACCGCCGGGTGCGCCGCCAGGCCCAGATAATCGTTGCTGCAAAACGCCAGCAGGGGCCGGCCCTCGATCACCAGGCGCGGCGCGCAAGGGGTGTCGACGGTGCGGCGCCGGCGCGTCAGGCTTGCTTCATCGAGGCCCTGCAGGCGTTGTTCGAGATCGGCGATCAGCTTCATCGCGCCGCCATCACCTGGTCGAACACGGCGCGCGTGCGCTCCGCCAGCAGTTCGATCTCGTCGTCGGTCAGGATATACGGCGGCATCAGATACACCGTCTTGCCGATCGGGCGCAGCAGCAGCTCGTGCTCGAGGGCGGCGCTGAAAAAGCGCCGCGAGAAGGTAGCGGCGCGGGCGGCGTCGGTTTCCACCGCGTCGAAGGCCCAGATCATGCCCTGCTGGCGGAAATGAGATACCCGGGCATCATCGCGCAACGGCGCCAGCGCCGCCGTCAGCTGTGCCGCGCGAGCCTGGTTGGCCGCCAGCACATCGTCCTGCTCAAAGATGTCGAGGGTGGCCAAGGCCGCGCGGCAGGCCAGTGGATTGCCAGTGTAGGAGTGCGAGTGCAGAAAGCCGCGGGTGACGTCCTGGCTGTAGAACGACTGATAAATTTCTTCGCGCGACAGCACCAGAGATAAGGGCAGATAGCCGCCGCTGATGCCTTTCGACAGACACAGGAAATCCGGCCAGATGGCGGCCTGTTGGCACGCAAAAAAGGTCCCGGTGCGCCCGCAGCCGACGGCGATTTCATCGACGATCAGGTGCACCTGGAAGCGGTCGCACAGTTCGCGGATCAACTGCAAATACAGCGGATCGTGCATCGCCATGCCGGTGGCGCACTGCACCAGCGGCTCGACGATGATGGCGGCGATGTGGCCGGCGCGCTCGCTGAACAGCGTTTCGACATCGCGCGCCGCGCGCCGCGCCACGTCCTGCGCGGTTTCGCCGTCGACGGCGCCGCGCGCATCGGGCGACATCACCACGCGGGCCGGCCGCAACAGCTGGCCGTAGGCGTCCTTGAACAGGGCGACGTCGGTCACCGCCAGTGCGCCGATGGTCTCGCCATGGTAGCTGCCGGCCAGGCAGACGAATTCCTGTTTATCCGATAAACCGTTATTGCGCCACGAATGAAAACTCATTTTGAGGGCGATTTCCACCGCCGAGGCGCCGTCCGACGCATAGAAGGCGTGTCCCAGCACGCCGCCCGTCATGTTTGATAAGCGCTCCGACAGCTCGATCACCGGTTGATGGGTAAAACCGGCCAGCATGGCGTGTTCCAGGCTGTCGAGTTGCGCGCGCAAGGCGGCGTTGATGCGCGGATTGGCGTGGCCGAACAGGTTGACCCACCAGGAGCTGATGGCGTCGAGGTATCTCTTGCCGTCGTGATCAAACAGCCAGGCGCCGCGGCCATGGCTGACGGCGATCAGCGGCACGGTTTCGTGGTGCTGCATCTGGGTGCAGGGATGCCAGACGCTGCGCAGGCTGCGCGACACCCAGTCGCTGGACGATGTATTCATCGATGGCTGCACGCTGTTCAATCCAGCCACGATGGCTTGCGCTTTTCGAGGAAGGAGGCGACGCCTTCGCGGCCCTCGCTCGAGGCGCGGATGGCGGCGATGCGGCGGGCGCTGTCCGCCGTCAATTCCGGCCCGACCGGCTGATGGACCACCTCGCGCACCAGCACCTTGGCTTCCTTGACGGCGTTGGGGCTGTTGGTCACCAGCGCCTTGATGATGGCTGCCACGCGCGCGTCGAGCTCGGCCGGCGCGACCAGCTCGTGGACAAAACCGATCCGATGCGCTTCCTGCGCCGTAAAACGCTCGGCCGTCAAAAAATAGCGGCGCGCGGCATTTTCTCCCATCGCCTTGATGACATACGGTGAAATGGTGGCCGGGATCAGGCCCAGCTTGACTTCGCTGAGGCAAAAGTGGGCGCCGTCGACGGCGACGGCGATATCGCAGGCGGCCACCAGGCCCATGCCGCCGGCATAGCAGTCGCCCTGGATTTTTGCCACTACCGGTTTCGGACACAAATAAATCGTGCGCAGCATGTCGGCCAGTTTCAGGGCGTCGTCGTAGTTTTCGCTGTCCGAATAGCCGGCCATCGCCTTCATCCAGTGCAGATCGCCGCCGGCGCAAAAGGCGGGGCCGCTGGCGGCCAGGATGATGGCGCGTACATCCTCGTCGCGGCCCAGTTCATCGAAGGCCAGCGCCAGTTCGGCGATAGTGGCGTCATTGAAGGCGTTGCGCACCTCGGGGCGGTCGAGCGTGACGGTGGCGACGCGCTCGTGCATGGTGATGTCGATCGATTGCCAGTTCATTGAGGTCTCCTTACATCCGGAACAGGCCGAATTTGGTCTCTTCGATCGGCGCGTTCATCGCGCTCGACAAGCCCAGGCCCAGCACCATACGGGTGTCGGCCGGGTCGATCACGCCATCGTCCCACAGGCGCGCGCTGGCATAGTATGGGTGGCCCTGGTGTTCGTACTGCTCCTTGATCGGCTGCTTGAACGCGGCTTCCTCGTCGGCGCTCCACTGTCCGCCCTTGCCCTCGATGCCATCTCTCTTGACGGTAGCCAGCACGCTGGCGGCCTGGTCGCCGCCCATGACGGAAATGCGCGCGTTCGGCCACATCCACAAAAACCGTGGAGAAAAGGCACGCCCGCACATGCCGTAATTGCCGGCGCCGAAACTGCCGCCGATAATCACCGTGAACTTCGGCACCGCCGCGGTGGCGACCGCCGTGACCATCTTGGCGCCGTTCCTGGCAATGCCCTCGTTTTCGTACTTGCGCCCGACCATGAAGCCGGTGATATTTTGCAGAAAAACCAGGGGAATTTTTCTCTGGCAGCACAGCTCGATAAAATGCGTGCCTTTTAAAGCCGACTCGGAAAACAGGATGCCGTTGTTGGCGATGATGCCCACTTTCATGCCGTAGATATGGGCAAACCCGCAAATGAGCGTCGTACCATACCTTGCCTTGAATTCGTCGAATTCGCTGCCGTCGACCACCCGCGCGATCACTTCGCGCACGTCGAACGGTTTGCGGGTGTCCACAGGAATCACGCCATACAATTCTTTCGCGGGATATTTGGGTTCGACAGATTCACGTATCTCCGCCTGCCGCGGTTTTACCCGGTTCAAGTTCGACACGATCGTTCGCGCCAGCGATAAAGCGTGTAAATCGTTTTGCGCCAGGTGGTCGACCACGCCGGACAGGCGGGTGTGGACGTCGCCGCCGCCGAGGTCCTCGGCGCTGACCACTTCGCCGGTGGCCGCTTTCACAAGCGGCGGGCCGCCCAGGAAAATCGTGCCCTGTTCCTTGACGATGATCGACTCGTCGCTCATGGCCGGCACGTAGGCGCCGCCGGCGGTGCAGGAACCCATCACGACGGCGATCTGGGCGATGCCCTTGGCCGACAGGTTCGCCTGGTTGTAAAAGATGCGGCCGAAGTGGTCGCGGTCGGGGAACACATCGTCTTGATTGGGCAGGTTGGCGCCGCCCGAATCGACCAGGTAGACGCACGGCAGGTGGTTCTGGTCGGCGATCTCCTGCGCGCGCAGGTGTTTTTTGACCGTCATAGGATAGTATGTGCCGCCCTTGACGGTGGCGTCGTTACAGACGATCACGCACTCGCGCCCGGCCACGCGGCCGATGCCGGTGATGATGCCGGCCGATGGCGCGGCATCGTCATACATGTCGTAGGCGGCAAGCTGGGAGAATTCGAGGAAAGGGGTGCCAGGGTCCAGCAGCATCTGCACCCGGTCGCGCGGCAGCAGC
>JAQGNM010000253.1 GCA_028291845.1 Massilia sp.
ATCTCGGGGCTGCATATCACCATGGTGGCCGGGATGGTCGCCATGCTCGCTTCCAGCCTGTGGCGGCGCTCGTTTTTAACTTCGCTGCAGTTGCCCTTGCTGATACCCGCGCAAAAAATGGCGGCGCTGGCCGGCGCCGCCATGGCGCTGCTGTACGTGCTGCTGGCCGGCTTCGGCGTGCCGGCCCAGCGCACCTTATACATGCTGGCGGTGCTGGCGCTGGCCTTGTGGACCGGCAGGTTGACCAGCATCTCGCACGTACTGTGCGCGGCGCTCGGCCTGGTGGTGCTGCTCGACCCGTGGGCGGTGCTGGCGCCCGGCTTCTGGCTGTCGTTCGGCGCGGTCGGCTTGATTTTATATGCAGGCGTCGGCCGCACGGCATTGCGTGAAAAGAGGCGAACAACGGAGCAGGGCGGCTGGCGCACACGCCTTCAGCGCGCGCTGGCGCCGCCGTTGCGGGCGGCGCTGCGCACGCAATACGTGGTTACCCTCGGCCTGGTGCCGCTCACCCTGCTGCTGTTTTCGCAAGTGTCGCTGGTCAGCCCGCTGGCCAACGCAGTGGCGATCCCGCTGATCAGCTTTATCGTCACCCCGCTGGCCCTGGCAGGCAGCCTGCTGCCGGCGCCGCTGTCGACCGCGCTGCTGACCGCAGCCCATGCGGTGGTGGAGTTGCTGGCCGGTCTGCTGGCCTGGCTGGGCAGCGGCAAGCTGGCGGTGTGGTCGGCGCCGTCGCCGTCGCCCCTGCTGTTCGCCTTTGCCTTGCTCGGCACCGTGTGGCTGCTGGCGCCGCGCGGCTGGCCGCTGCGCTGGGCCGGGCTGGCGGCCTGGCTGCCGGCGCTGGCGACCGTGCCGGCGGCGCCTGCGTCGGGAAGCTTCACCGCCACCGTGTTCGATGTCGGCCAGGGCATGGCGGTGCTGATCGAGACCGCCCATCACCGCTTGCTGTACGACGCCGGTCCGCAATATTCGCCCGATGCCAACGGCAGCAACGCCGGCAGCCGCGTCGTCAACCCCTACCTGAAAGCGCGCGGCATCGGCCGGCTCGATACCCTGGTGATCAGCCACAGCGATCTCGACCACGCGGGCGGCGCCCTGGCGGTGATGGCCCAAGTGCAGGTCGACCGGGTGCTGTCCTCGCTGCGCGGGCAGCATCCGATCGTGCGCGCGGCACACTCATCCGGACCGTGCCAGGCGGGCCAGCGCTGGAGCTGGGACGGCGTGCAATTCGACATGCTGCATCCGACCGCCGCCAGCTATGAGGACGCCGCGCTGAAACCGAATGCGCGCAGTTGCACCCTGCGCATCAGCAACGGCAGGCGAACCTTGCTCGCCGCCGCCGACATCGAGGCGGCGCAAGAGTCGCAACTGCTCGGCCGCGCATACGCGCAACTGGCGGCCGACGTGCTGCTGGCCCCCCATCACGGCAGCGGCACGTCGTCCACCGCGGGCTTTCTGGGCGCGGTCAAGCCGCAGCTGGCGATTTTCCAGGTCGGCTACCGCAACCGCTACCGCCACCCGCGCCAGGACGTATGGGACCGCTACGGCGACGCCGGCATCGAACGCTTGCGCACCGACCAGTCCGGGGCGGTGATTTTGCATGTCGGCGCGACGGTGGAGGCGGCCAGATTTCGTCAAAGCCATGCGCGCTATTGGTACGGCCGCTAATTACTTGCCATTAAAGCAATTCTTAGTATCAAAAAATGATTGTGGGAATCTCGAACAAATTTTCAAAAACCTGACCGCGGTCAACGATTCGCCAAATAAGTTTTTGCACAATTGGTTCGTTCTTGTATTTACACGGACCCCCGAAGCGGCGCGGAAACAGGCGGCGCAACGGTGGTAGAACGATGCAATCAATGACGCATCGCGCGTTCTTTCATCCATCGCCAGCCCTGAGGAGGCGCCGGCGAAACCGCTGTAGCAAGCGGATGCAACATGCACGTGTTTCAGATCTGCGTATAAAAAATGGTGCAAGGCTGTAGCGTCCTTCGATGACGTGCGGACCGCGCACACCCACCATGACAATGGAGACAAAAAATGCTTGAGACCACATCAGGCCGGCGCCCTCGCGCCCCGGCAGCAGCACCCGCACGTCAGTGCCGGTCCAACCCAACCCCGGGGAGCGCGCCATGAGCAAGCTCTCCACGGTGAACGGCGGCAATCTGGCCACCTCGTCCAATACCCGCTGGATCCAATTGGCCGTCGGCGTGATCTGCATGATCGCCACCGCCAACATCCAGTACGCCTGGACCCTGTTCGTCCCCGAAATCCAGACCACCTACGGCTGGTCGCGCGCCAAGATCCAGCTGGCGTTTACCATTTTCGTGCTGGTACAGACCTGGCTCGCGCCGATCGAAGGATATTTCATCGATAAATTCGGCCCGCGCCTGATGGTGGCCTTCGGCGCCCTGTTCATCGGTGCGGCCTGGGTGATCAACTCGCAAGCGACCACCTTGACCGGCTTCTATGTCGGCGCGGCCGTCGGCGGCATCGGCGTCGGTTCGATCTACGCCACCTGCATCAACAATGCCCTGAAATGGTTCCCGGACCGCCGCGGCCTGGCCGTCGGCCTGACCGCCGGTGGTTACGGCGCCGGTTCCGCCGCCACCATCCTGCCGATCGCCGCAATGATCGAAAGCTCGGGCTTCCAGCACACCTTCCTGTTCTTCGGCCTGTTGCAGGGCAGCCTGGCGTTTGTTGCCGCCTGGTTCCTGCGTTCGCCGAATGCCGCCGAAGTCAAGGGTTCGGCCAAGCTGGTGCAGGCGCGCCGCGACTATACGCTCAAGGAAGCACTCAACACCCGCCTGTTCTGGCTGATGTTCATCATGTTCATCCTGGTCGTCACCGGCGGCATGATGGCTGTCGCTCAACTGGGCGTGATCGCCAAGGATCTGGGCGTGAAGGAATTCAAGGTCGACCTGTATTTCTTCGTGATGGCGGCCTTGCCGCTGGCGCTGATGTTGGACCGCATCATGAACGGTATTTCTCGGCCCCTGTTCGGCTGGATTTCCGACAATATCGGCCGCGAAAAAACCATGGTGATCGCTTTCACCCTCGAGGGCCTGGGCATCATCGCGCTCGGTTACTTCGGCAGCAACCCGTACGCCTTCCTGATCCTCTCGGGCGTGGTGTTCCTGGCCTGGGGCGAGGTGTATTCCCTGTTCTCGGCGCTGGCCGGCGACGCCTTCGGCACCAAGCACATCGGCAAGATCTACGGCGTGCTGTACACGGCGAAGGGTATCGGCGCGCTGTTCGTGCCGGTCGGTAACCTGATGATGGAAGCGACCGGCACCTGGTCGACGGTGCTGTACACGGTGGCGGCAATGGACCTGACGGCGGCCTTCCTCGCCATCATGGTGCTGCGCCCGACCCTGGCCAAGCACGTCGAGGTATCCAAAAACCTGCTCGCCAAGGAGAACGCGGCGGCAGCGGTGCCTGGCGGCCTGCCAGCCGGCGCCTAACCAGCTATAAGATTTCCGTGGTACTTTGCGGGCTCCTTCGGGAGCCCTTTTTCGTTGATGCGCGTCGTTTCATGCCAGCTCCCACAGCAAAATTTCGGTGGCCTCGTCCAGGTTGGAATACCAGTTGCCCGGCTGCCCGCGCAGCAGCTCGAAGGGATTGGGAATCCGCTCGATCCCCAGGCGGAACCTGAAAAACGATTGCAGCGACGGCGACAAGGTAGACTGGTTCCACAGGTCGATGTGGTCGCCCGTGGGCGCCGATTCGCCGCTGCGGCGCCAGTAGTTGGCAAAATAAATGATGCCGCTGCGCCTGGCGATTTTCTCTTTCCAGTCGGCGCCGGCCACCGCCAGCGACAAGGGCAGGCCGCAAAACGCCTGGGTGTTGAGCCAGGCCGCCAGTTCCGCCGCGCGCAGGGCGGCGCGCTTGCCCGCGATCATGGTCGCCGCGCCCGGATAGGCCGACATGTCGACGCCGCCGGCGTGCAGGGCGACCGACAATTTGATGGCGCACTGGTCGGGATATTTCAAATCACCCTTGCGGGCCAGCACGATGCCCTGTTCGACGATGTCGCGCTCCCAGCGCTCCTGCGACGGATGGCCTTCGGGAAAGCCGCGCCACATGTCGGCGAACCGCGGCACCGGATCGGCGGCCGGGCAAATCACCGCCTTGGGTGTCGATAGCGGCTTTGCGGCTGGCTTGGCTGCTGGCTTAGTTGCTGGCTTTGCGGCAGGTTTCGCCTTCGCCACCGCCGCTGGTGCGCGCGCACTGGGGGCGGCAGGGATGTTGCCTTCGGCGCTGCCGGCGTCATCGAGTTTGTCAAGCTTGCTCATGGATGCTCCCGATTAAAGAGAAATAGGCCTTCGACGACCTTAGGCCTAACCGGCAGGACAATGTTGACTGGTCGCAACTTTGGACTCTGCGAATAGGGGATTTCCTCTAGCCGCGAGCGGCGGGCAGCGCATACAATTGTTGCCATGACAAAACCCTTGCTTCACTTCACCCACGGCAATAGCTTTCCTGCCGGTGTATATTCCCGCTTCCTCGACGGTTTGCGCGAGCACTACGACGTGCGCGTGTCGGATATGGTCGGCCACGATCCGGCGTATCTGGTCAGCGATGGCTGGCCCGGCCTGGTCGATGAACTGAGCGTGCAGCTGGCAAGTTACGCAACGCCGGCGATCCTGGTCGGCCACTCGCTGGGCGGCATGCTCAGCCTGATGGCGGCGCGCAAGAACCCAGCACTGGCGCGTTGCGTGGTGATGCTCGATTCGCCGGTGGTGACGGGCTGGCGGGCGTTTTTGCTGCGCCATGCCAAGCGCACCGGCTGGGTCGACAAGTTTTCGCCGGCGCGCGCCTCGCAAAAGCGCCGCATGCTGTGGCCGGATGCGGCCGCGGCGTACGCCCATTTTGCCGCCAAGGACATATTCAAGGCCTGGGCCCCCGGCGTGCTCGACGATTACATCGCCCATGGCTTGAAGTCCCATCAGGAGGGGGTGCAGCTGCGCTTCGACCGCGAGGTCGAAACCGCCATTTACCGGGCCCTGCCGCACCACCTGGCGCGCATCGTCAAGCCGCCGTTTCCGGTGCCGGTCGGGTTTATCGGAGGCACCCGCTCGGTCGAGTTGCGCCAGGCCGGCCTGGCCGCCACCCGCAAGCTGGTGGGCGCAAATTTTCTGTCGATCGAAGGGGGCCACCTGTTTCCGATGGAGTCGCCGGTCGAGGCGGGGCAGCTGACCGAGCGGATGATCTCGATGCTGCTGGCTGAGGGCGACTGAATTGGCGTAAAATCCGGGCTGTTCAGGCCGCGCGGCCAGTGACCCCTACCGAAAGCCCCTCGATGACTATCAAAAGCGACAAATGGATCCGCCGCATGGCGCAGGAAACCGGCATGATCGAACCATTCGAGCCCAGCCAGGTACGTGCCGACGCCAACGGCAACAAGATGATTTCTTTCGGCACCTCGTCGTATGGCTATGACATCCGCTGCGCCGATGAGTTCAAGATTTTCACCAACATCAACAGCACCATCGTCGATCCGAAAAATTTCGATTCAAACTCGTTCGTCGATGTCAAGAGCGACGTCTGCATCATCCCGCCGAACTCGTTCGCGCTGGCCCGCACCATCGAATACTTCCGCATTCCCCGCAATGTACTGACCATTTGCCTTGGCAAATCGACCTATGCGCGTTGCGGCATCATCGTCAACGTCACGCCTTTCGAGCCGGAGTGGGAGGGCTATGTCACGCTGGAGTTCTCCAATACCACGCCACTGCCCGCCAAGATCTACGCCGGCGAAGGCTGCGCCCAGGTGCTGTTTTTCGAGAGCGATGAAGTGTGCGAAACCTCGTACAAGGACCGCGGCGGCAAATACCAGGGACAGAGCGGCGTTACCTTGCCGAAGGCGTAGGCGAGCCGACCTGGCGCAACTGCAAAAAGGCGTCCGCGGACGCCTCTTTTTGCGTCCGCATGGCTATTCACCGGCCAAAAAAGATGATATTTTCCAAGAGTTAATATTTCTTTTTGTTAAGTGAAACATGCATATGTCGCCCCGCTTCGCCCCCAAGACCATTGCCGCCGCCATCTTCCTGCTGTGCCAGCATTACAGCGCCCAGGCGCAGACTGCGCCGCCCGACGACAAGGGTCCCGCTGCCGCCCGGTCGGCTGAAGCGAACAAGGAAAGTGCGAGCACGGCGGCCGTGCCGCAGCCGACCGGGCCGGTGCAGGTGGTCAATGTGATCAGCGAGCGCGACACCAACCGGGTCGACCGCCAGGTGTTCGACATCAAGACCGGCGCCGCCACCGCCGGCGCCTCGATCGGCGACGTGCTTAACAATGTGCCCTCGGTCAACGTCGATCCGAACGGTACCGTGCGGCTGCGCGGCAGCGAACGGGTCACCGTGCTGGTGGACGGCAAGCCGACCGCCCAGTTGCAGGGCGAGAACCGGGCGGCGGCGATCAACGCGCTACCGGCGGAGAATTACGAGTCGGTGCAGGTGATCAACAACCCGGGCGCCGAATTCGGCAACGAGGCCGGCGGCGGCCCCATCCTGAACCTGATCTCGCGCCGCTACACCAAGCCGGGCGGCAACGGCAGTGTCGCCGCCAATGTCGGGCCGGCGGGCCGCTACAATGCCTTTGCCAACGGCAGTTACAGCGCCGGCTACGCATCCGTCAACGGCACCTTGAACGTGCGCCGTGACGGCAACGATACCCAGACCGAACAGCTGCGCGAGCGCATCGACCCGGCCACGGGCATCGTCAGCCGCCTGCGCCAGAACGTCGACCGCAACGCCATCAGCGATTTTATTCAGGCCGGCGTGGGCGGGCGCTACAATTTCAACGAACGCGACACCGTCAGCGCCTCGGTGTCGGTCAACCAGCGCGGCAACGATGCGCGCCAAGACGAGCGCTTTACCGACTTCGGCACCGGCCAGTTGCCGTTGACCGATTACAGCACCCGCCGCAACGTCGATGGCCAGGCCCGCAACTATGAACTGGTCACCGGTTTCGAGCGGCGCTTTCCCACCGACGGTGAAACTTTCAAGGTCGATCTGCGCCATCGTCCAACAACAACGTCAACGACAACGCTACCGTCTACCAGGCGCTGGTGATGCCGGCGCTGGGCGCGCCTGTGCTGCGCGACTACACGCAAAACGCCGAAACAAGGGTGCGCCTGACCGACCTCTCCAGCGATTACACCGGCAAGATCGGCAGCGGTTTTCTCACCACCGGCGCGCGCTGGCAGCGCAATCGCCAGAGCATCGATAACCGTTACCTGTTCCTCAACGCTAACGGGGTCGACACCCACGTGCTCGACACCCGGCGCAGCAATCTGTTCGAGCTGGACCAGGATGTGCTGGCGGCCTACGGCACCTTTGAGATGCCGATCGATAAGTTGTGGTCGTTCAAGGGCGGCTTGCGGGTCGAGCACACCGACCTCGACCTGGCCCAGGTCACCAGCGCCATCGAAGCAGGCCAGACCTACACCAGCTATCTGCCGAGCCTGTTCTTGACGTATAAACTCGATAAGAACAGCAACCTGCGGCTGTCGTACGCCGACCGCATCTCCCGTCCCAGCGGCGGCGAACTCAACCCCTTCATCAATTACGCCAACGATTACTACGTCAGCTCGGGCAACCCGCGCCTGCACGCGGTCAAGCTGCATTCGCTCGAACTCGGCTATGAAACCAGGTTCATGGGGCTGGCGCCGGTCAGCCTGCGCGGCTATCTGCGCCGCGAATCGGACGTCATCACCGACCGCAGGGTATTTCTGAGCGAGACCACCTTGCTGACCACCAAGGAAAACCTGGGCGACCGCCGCGCCGCCGGTGTCGAATTCTCGGTGATGGGGATGGTGCCGCCGAATATGAAAATCTCCGGCTTCAGCCTGCCGAACATCCGTTTCATGTTCAGCGGTAACTGGGCCGTCACCGAGCAGGACCGTCTCGACAGCTTCGGCCTGACCGGCGACAAGCGCAGGGCGCCGTCGCTGCAATTGCAGGGCGGCGGCCAGTGGCAGATCAGCCCGAGCGACGTGCTGACCCTGATGGCTTTTCACCAGGGCAAATTGCTGTCGGGGGAAGGGTACCGCGAGCCGTTCGGCATCATGAACCTGGCCTATGAACACAAGTTCAGCCCGCGCCTGTCGTTCAACATGCGCGCCAACGACGTGCTGCGCTCGACCGACCAGAAGTTCCGGGTCGACACCAGCACCCTGCGCGACCACACCGACACCATCGTCAATCAGCGCCGCCTGTACGTCGGCCTGCGCTACACCTTCGGCGGCGTCACCGGCAACGACGCGGTGCGCAACGCGCTGCAATCGGCGGGGGTGAATGTGGATAGCCAGGCGGCCAAGGATGCGATGAAGATGATGGAGAAGGCGCCTGCGGCGCCAAAACCTGCGCCGTGAGCAGAAGGGGGACTGGCGCCTGAAGGGTGCCTGTCCCAACTACTATCCGAAGCAAAGTGTGCTTCTAATCAGGCATGGGACAGGCACCTGCGGCGCCAGTCCCCCCTTTGTTTAAAACCGCGGCATGATCGCGTCGCTCTTGACGCAATCGACAAAATAGCCGCGCTTGCCGTCGACCTCGCGTTTGACCAGCCCGTGCACGTCCGTCTCGAAGCCGGGGAAGCGCTCGTTGAAGTCGCGTGCGAAGCGCAGGTAGTCGACGATGGTCTTGTTGAAGCGCTCGCCGGGGATCAACAGCGGAATGCCCGGCGGATATGGCGTCAACAGGATTGCCGTGATGCGCCCTTCGAGGTCCTCGATGGCGACCCGTTCGATTTCGCGGTGGGCCATCTTGGCGAACGCGTCCGACGGCTTCATTGCCGGGATCATGTCCGACAAGTACATCTCGGTGGTCAGGCGCGCGACGTCGTAGGCTTTGTAAAAATCGTGGATCGACTGGCACAGGTCGCGCAAGCCCATCGCCTCGTAACGCGGATTCATCTGCGCGAACTCGGGCAGAATTCTCCACATCGGCTGGTTCTTGTCGTAATCGTCCTTGAACTGCTGCAAAGCCGTCACCAGGGTGTTCCAGCGGCCCTTGGTGATGCCGAGGGTGACCATGATGAAGACCTAGTACAGTCCGCACTTCTCGATGATGACGCCGTGCTCGGCCAGGTACTTGGTGACGATCGACGCCGGGATGCCGGACTCGCCGAACTGGCC
>JAQGNM010000254.1 GCA_028291845.1 Massilia sp.
CCGATCATCGCCATCGCGCTGGTGCTGTGCGCGGTGTTCGTGCCGATCGCTTTCGTGTCCGGCCTGTCCGGCAAGTTATATCCCCCGTTCGCCCTGAAAATCTCAATCGCGAACGAGATCTCGGAGATCTCCTCCCAGACTTTGTCGCAGGCCCTGGCGGCGGCACTGATGAAACCGCACAATGCGCCGAAAGACGCGCTCACCCGCGGCATGGACAAGCTGTTCGGCGGCTTCTTCGCCTGGTTCAACCGCTTTTTCGGGCGCACCTCGCTCAAGTACGAACGGGGAGTGAATGGCGTATTGAAGCGCAAGACCC
The DNA here is from genome assembly GCA_028291845.1 of Massilia sp. GTDB lineage: Bacteria > Pseudomonadota > Gammaproteobacteria > Burkholderiales > Burkholderiaceae_D > JAFCUW01. The sequence continues at coordinate 317 of JAQGNM010000254.1, forward strand.
TGTCGGTGGCGGTGTACCTGCTGCTGGGCGTGGCCGCCATCGTCATGTTCAAGGCGGTGCCCGCCGGTTTCGTGCCGGCGCAGGACAAGCAGTACCTGATCGGCTTTGCCCAGTTGCCCGACGCCGCCACCATGGACCGTACCGACAAGGTGATCCGCGACATGGCGGACATCGCCGGCAAGGTGCCCGGCGTCGAATCGTCGGTGGCCTTCCCTGGCCTGTCGATCAACGGCTTTACCAATGCGTCGAACGCCGGCATCGTGTTCTATACCTTGAAGCCGTTCGATGAGCGCACCGGCAAGGGTCAGGACGGCCCGTCGATCGCCGCCGAGATCAACAAGCGCCTGGGCGGCATCCAGGACGCCTTCATCATGGTGGTGCCGCCGCCGCCGGTGAACGGCCTGGGCACCACGGGCGGCTTCAAGCTGATGCTGGAAGACCGCGGCAACGTGGGCTACGACGCCATGTACAAGGCGGTGCAGGCGGTGCAGGGTAAAGCCTGGGCCGACAAAAGCCTGGCCGGCGTCTATTCGAGCTTCCAGATCAACGTGCCGCAGCTGTTCGCCGACGTCGACCGCACCAAGGCCAAGCAGCTTGGCGTGCCGCTGGCGACCATCTACCAGACCTTGCAGATCAACCTCGGTTCGCTGTACGTCAACGATTTCAATCAGTTCGGCCGCACCTACCAGGTGCGGGTGCAGGCCGACGCGCCGTTTCGCTCGAAACCCGAGGACATCGCGCAGCTGAAGGTGCGCAGCGACAAGGGCGAGATGATTCCGCTGTCGTCCTTGATGCGCGTAAAAGACAGCTATGGCCCGGACCGCGTGCAGCGCTATAACGCCTATGTTTCGGCCGACATCAACGGCGGCGCCGCCATCGGCGTATCGTCCGGCCAGGCGCAGGCGGCGATGGAAAAAATCGTCAAGGAAGTGCTGCCCAAGGGCGTCAGTTTCGAGTGGACCGAGCTGACCTACCAGGACATCCTGTCGGGTAATACCATGATCTACGTGTTCCCCCTGTGCGTGCTGCTGGTGTTCCTGGTGCTGGCAGCGCAGTACGAAAGCTGGACCCTGCCGCTGGCGGTGATCCTGATCGTGCCGATGTCGATCCTGTGCGCCCTGGTCGGGGTCAAGCTGACCGGCGGCGACAACAACATCTTCACCCAGATCGCCCTGTTCGTGCTGGTCGGCCTGGCCTCGAAGAATGCGATCCTGATCGTGGAGTTTGCCCGCGAACTGGAAGAGCATGGCCGCAGCGTCGTCGCCGCCGCGCTGGAAGCCTGCCACCAGCGTCTGCGTCCGATCTTGATGACCTCGATCGCCTTTATCATGGGCGTGGTGCCGCTGGTGTTCTCGCACGGCGCCGGCGCCGAAATGCGCCACGCGATGGGTGTGGCGGTGTTCGCCGGCATGCTGGGCGTGACCTTCTTCGGATTGTTCCTGACCCCCGTGTTTTACGTCTTGCTGCGCACCTTCGCCAAGCGCTTCGAGAAGCCCGCCAGGGCGCCGGCGCAGCCAATCACGCCGCTGGCCGCGGCGATCGAAGGAGTGCATTAATGCGTACCTATAAATTAGTCCTGGCGCCCATGCTGGCGGCGATGATCCTGGCTGGATGCTCGTCCACTCCCGAGTTGAAAGCGCCGATGGTGCCGGTGCCGGCGGCGTACAAGGAAGCGCCGCAGCCTGTGACTGCGGCCGACGGCAGCGCCTGGAAAGTGGCGCAGCCGGCTGAAAGCCAGCCGCGCGGCCAGTGGTGGCTGGCCTTCAACGATGCGGTGCTGACAAGCCTGATCACCCAGGCCGGCGAAGCCAACGCCAACCTGGCGGTGGCGGCAGCCCGCGTAAAACAGGCGCGCGCGATTGCCGGCATCGCCACCAGCGAGCGCAGCGTCCAGGTCGGCGCCGGCGTCAATGCCCAGCGCGGCGGCAGCCCCGCCGTGCCGGCTGCCACCAGCTACCAGGGCCAGCTCACCGCCAGTTACGAAGTCGACCTGTTCGGACGCATCGGCGCCAGTGTCGATGCGGCGCAGGCCGACTTGCAGGCGCAGCAGGCGAGCTACCGCTCGGTGCTGCTGTCGCTGCAGGCCGATGTGGCCCAGACCTATTACAGGATTCGTGCGACCGACGCCGAACTGGCGACCCTGGCAAAGGCGACCGATTTGCGCGCCCAGAGCGTGAAGATCAACCAGAGCCGCTTCGACAACGGCGACATCGGCGAATTCGACCTGGTGCGCGCCAGGACCGAACTGGCGGCCGCACGCGCCGAGGAAATCGGCCTGCTGCGCCAGCGCAGCAACCTCGAACACGCGCTGGCGGTTTTATTGGGCAAACCGGCTGCCGCCTTCAGCGCCGGGGCCAATCCGCTGATGGATGCGACAGTGCTGCCGGTGATTCCCGCCGGCCTGCCGTCGCAGCTGCTGGAGCGCCGCCCCGACGTGACGGCCGCGCAGCGCCAGATGGTGGCGTCGAACGAACGCATCGGCGTGGCGCGCGCCGCCATGTTCCCCTCGCTCGGACTGTCGGCCGCCGGCGGCGGCGAGTCGGTGGCGCTGTCGAACGTGCTGAAAATGAGCGGGCATTCGTGGCTGTTGGGCGCGCTGCTGTCGATGCCGGTGCTCGACGGCGGGCGCAACAGGGCAAATATCGCCCGCAGCGAAGCGGTGCTGGAGGAATCGGTGGCGGCGTATCGTCAAAATGTGCTGGTGGCGTTTGCCGAGGTCGAGGACAACCTGGCCGGCCTGCGGATTCTGGCGGTGCAGGCCGAGCAGGTCGATGCGGGCGTGGTGTATGCGAGACGGTCGGCCGACCTGGCGCAGAAGCTGTATGAGGCGGGGCGCTCGAGTTATCTCGATTTGCTCGATACGCAGCGCAATCTGGCCAGTGCCGAACGTGGCGCGGCGCAGCTGCGTGGCAATCAGGCGGTGACGACTGTCGCCTTGATCCGCTCCTTGGGCGGCGGCTGGAATTGATCGAACAAAAGTGCACAACCTGGCTTTTGATTGGGCTGAAGTGGTGAACATCAGCTGCGCAGCCGGATGATTTACACAGCGCCTGGTACGACGTCGCGGCATATCCGCGACGTCGTTTTTGTGCTTAGTGTTTCGGCGTGTTGGCGCTCATGTCGGCGTTCGCGGCGGCCTTGTCGGCTTTGGCGTCGGCCTTGGCTTTGGCGGCTTTCTTGTGCGCCTTGGCCTTGGTCTTGTCGGCCTTGGCCTGGGCTACTGCCTTGTCGGCGGTGGCATCGGCGCTGGATTTTTCGGCTTTTTGGTCGGCTTTGGCGCCAGCTTTTTGCTCCTGGGTCTGGGCGGTAGTGGTGGTGGACGGCGCCGTCGCCGTCTGGGCAAAGGCGGCGCTGGCGAACAGGGCGGCGAGCAGGGCGGAGGTCAGGGTGGCAGCGAGTTTCATGGTGGTTCCTTTACGGTGGGTGGCTGCGGGAGCGCAGTCCTGCCGCAGAAACGCCGCCCCTTCACACGCCGATGACTGCTATTACATTCCCTTACAAACGTTCGCCACCGAACAGTACGTGCGTGCGGCAAGGCTTACACTTTTTGTTCAGCAGACAACAGCAGGTGGTCCCATGAACGATGCCCTCAAAGCCTACAAGGAAAAGCGCAATTTCGACATCACCAGCGAACCGGCCGAGGGTGGCGAGGCCGGCACCGACGCCTTGAGCTTCGTCATCCAGAAGCACTGGGCCAGCCGGCTCCATTACGATTTTCGCCTGGAACTCGACGGCACCATGAAAAGTTGGGCGGTGCCGAAAGGCCCCAGTTACGATACTCACGACAAGCGCATGGCGGTGCAGGTGGAAGACCACCCGATCGCCTATTCCAGTTTCGAAGGCACTATCCCGGAAAAACAATATGGCGCCGGCAAGGTGATCATCTGGGACAAGGGCACCTGGACGCCGCTGGGCGACGCCAGGGCCGGCTACGAGGCGGGCAACCTGAAGTTCGAATTGCACGGCCACAAGATGCACGGCAAATGGGCCTTGATCCGCATGAAGGACAAGGGCGAGAAGCAGCCGCCCTGGCTGTTGATCAAGGAGAAGGATGACTACGTGCGGCCGGCCAGCGAATTTTCCGTGGTCGACGAAATGCCCGACAGCGTCAAGTCGCTGAAGGAACCAAACTCGGCGAAAGCAGGCAAGGAGGTCAAGGAATCGAAGGCGAAGAAAGCCAAGGAGAAAGCGCCGGCGGCCGACCTCGACGCGCCCGTCGATTTCGATGCGGTCGAGCACACCGGTACCCCGCCCGAGGGCGCGGTGGAAGCAAAACTGCCTGCCGAGTTCAAGCCGGAACTGGCGACCCTGGTCGATATGGCGCCGGGCGATCCCGAGGATTGGGTGTTCGAAATCAAGTTCGACGGCTACCGCATGCTGACCCGGGTCGAGAGCGGCAAGATTCAACTGATTACCCGCAATAACAATGACTGGACCGCCAAGCTGATGCCGCTGCACGACGAGCTGGCACGCATGCAATTGCCCGACGGCTGGTATGACGGCGAAATCGTCGTCCATGACGAGGACGGCAAGCCCGACTTCGGCCTCTTGCAGACCGCTTTCGACGGCAGCAACACGGCCCGCATCATGTACTTTTTGTTCGACGTGCCGTATCTGCACGGCTACGATCTGCGCGAGTGCGCCCTGGTGCACCGCCGGGCTGCCCTGCACAATGTGTTGAATCATTTGAAATCGGACATCGTTCGCTTCAGCGACGAGTTCGGCAACGACCCGCAGGAACTGGTGGTGGCGGCATGCCGCATGGGGCTGGAAGGGGTCATCGGCAAGCGCCGCGATTCGCGCTACGTGCAGCGCCGCTCGCCGGACTGGATCAAGCTCAAGTGCGGCAAGCGCCAGGAATTCGTCATCGGCGGCTATACCGACCCGCAGGGTTCGCGGGTCGGCATCGGTGCGCTGCTGCTTGGCACCCACGACGAGAACGGCGTGCTGCAATACGCCGGCAACGTCGGCACCGGCTTCAATGCCAGGGTGCTGCGGGAACTGAAGGAAAAGCTCAGCGCCCTCGATACCGACGTCAGCCCGTTCCCGCCCCGGGCGGTGGCCGGGCGCAAGCACCACTGGGTCAAGCCGGTGCTGCTGTGCGAGATCAGCTTTGCCGAGTGGACCAGGGACGGCGCGGTGCGCCATGCCGTGTTTCACGGTTTGCGCGAAGACAAGCCGGCCAAGGCGATCACCCGTGAAGTGCCAAAACATATCGAGGCCAACGTGAAATCATCCAGCAAAAAAACCAGCAGCGAACCAGAAGCACCAGAAGGCAAGCTGCCCGCCGATTTCAAGGTCAGCAACGGCGACCGGGTGATCGACGCCCAGTCCGGCGCAACCAAGCTCGACATGGTGCGCTACTACGCCCTGGTCGGCAGCTTGATGATGGAGCAGCTGAAAGACCGCCCGGTGTCGCTGGTGCGGGCGCCGGCCGGGGTGGGCGGCGAGTTGTTTTTCCAGAAGCATGCGGATATCGCCAAGCTGCCCGGCGTAAAACAATTGCCGCAGGAACTCGATCCCGAGCATCCGCCGATGCTGGTCATCGGCAACGAACTGGGCTTGTTGTCGGCGGCGCAGTTCAATGTGGTCGAGTTCCACTCGCAAAATGCGGTCGGCAAGAATTACGAAAAGCCGGATCGCATGGTGTTCGATCTGGACCCCGGCGAGGGCGTCGAATGGAAAACCATGCAGGAGGCGGGGCAGCTGATGAAAGCCTTCCTCGACGAGCTCGGCCTGGCGTCGTTCGTGAAAACCAGCGGCGGCAAGGGCTTGCATGTGGTGGTGCCGATCAAGCCCCAGTACGGCTGGGACGACGTCAAGGCGTTCAGTCAGGAAATCGTCAGCCACATGGCCATCACCTTGCCCGACCGTTTTGCGTTCAAGAGCGGGCCGAAGAACCGGGTCGGTAAAATCTTCATCGACTACCTGCGCAACGGCAGGGGTGCCACCACGGCGGCGGCGTGGTCGGCGCGCACCCGGCCGGGACTGGGCATTTCGGTGCCGATTTCATGGGAGGAGCTCGAGCACGTCAAGGCGGGCGACCAGTGGAATATCAAGAACGTGCAGTCGCGGCTGGACCAGGGGAATGCGCCGTGGGCGGAGTACGCGAAGAGTGCGAAGAGTTTGACGGCGGCGATGAAGCAGTTGGGGTTCAAGCCTGCGGGGTAGATAGCGGGGAACGTAGGGGGGGACTGGCCGGGCCAGTCCCCCTGCTAATGCTCGTTCTTGAAAATCCCCCGCACATTCATCGCCAGCAAGCCAACCTGCAAGGCAATCAAGGCCCACGCCTCATCGTGCACACCCCACACGATCCACAGGATATTGCTGACTGTAAAGGCGATAAACCCGCTGATACGCCGTCCCGCCTTCTTCGAGCCGACCAGATAAGCCGCATACAAGGTCACCGCCATCGCCGGCCATTGCAACAGATCGATCATGCGGCGGCCTTGCGGCGCGCTGCCGGTTTCTTGGCGGCGACCGCCTTGGCCGCCGGCTTTTTCGCCTTGGCCACGGCAGCGATTTTCTCGGTCGATTTGGCCGCCGTCTTGCGTGCCGGCGTGGCCGCTTCTTCCTCATCCTCCTCGGCGGCAGGTTTTTTGGCGCGCTTCGGCGGTGGCGGCTCGTCGTCCTCGTCCTCGTCGGCCGCTGCCGCCTTGCCGGGCTTTTTGCCAAGGCTCTGCTGCAGCAGGGCGACCAGGTCGACCACGTTCGACGACGGCGCCGGCCGCGCTTCCTTGCCGGGCTGGGTGATGGTCTTGGTCTGCTTGGCCTTGACCTTTTTCTCGACCAGCGCCAGCACGTCTTCGCGATAGGTGTCGTGGTACTGCTCGGGATTCCATTCCTCGCTCATGCCTTCGACCAGCGCCATCGCCATGTTCACTTCCTTGTCCGTCACCGCCGCCGATTTCGACGATTTCGACGGAATTTTCAGCTCGTCGGTGGCGCGGATCTCGTCGGGGTAGCGCAGGGTTTGCATGACGATGGTGTCGCCCACGCACAGCAGCGCCGCCAGGTGCTGCTTGACCCGGATGACGACGGTGGCAATGCCGATCTTGCCGGTCTTGCGCAAGGTTTCGCGCAGCAGCGCATACACCTTGTCGCCGCCGCGCCCGGGCGCCAGGTAATACGGTGTTTCGTAGTACAGCAGCGGCACCTCCTCGGCGTCGACAAACGCCATGATGTCGATGGCGCCGGTTTTTTCGGGATTGGCCGCGCGCAGGTCTTCCTCGGACAGCACCACGTAATCGCCGTCACTGTACTCGTAGCCCTTGACGATGTCGTCCCAGCTCACTTCCTTGTTGTTGCTCTTGTTGTAGCGCTTGAAACCGACCGGCGAGAAGTCGCGCCGGTCGAGCATCGTCAGGTCGAGTCCATGCTCGGTGGTGGCCGGGTACATCTCGACGGGGATGTGCACCAGCCCGAAACTGATGGCCCCTTTCCACAGACTTCTGGCCATGTCGGCTCCTTATGTGTCTATTCGTGTTTATTCGCCGACCGAGCCGGTGACGGGCAAAATAACGCCGGTGATATAGCTCGAGCAGATCGACGACGCCAGGAACACGTACGCGGGCGACAATTCCTCCGGCTGCGCGGGCCGGCGGTAGGAAGTGGCGGCGCCGAACTTGGCGATCTGGTCGGGCGACTGGTCGGCAGGATTGAGCGGCGTCCATACCGGCCCGGGCGCGACGGCATTGACGCGGATGCCCTTGTCGAGCAGGTTGGCCGCCAGCGACATCGTAAACGCGTGGATGGCGCCCTTGGTGGTCGAGTAGTCGAGCAGGTGTTCGGCGCCTTTCAGGCCGGTCACCGAGCCGGTATTGACGATCGCCGCGCCGCGCTTCAGATACGGCAAGCAGGCTTTGGCCATGTGAAAATAACCGTAGATATTGGTCTTCATGGTTTCGTCGAAGCGCTCTTCGGTCAGGTCGAGCAGCGACTCGGCATGTTCCTGGAAGGCGGCGTTGTTGACCAGTACATCGAGGCGTCCCCATTCGGCGACGATCTTGTCGACCGCCTCCTGGCAGAATTCCATGTCCTTGACGTCGCCGGCCACGGTGACGCAGCGGCGCCCTTCGGCCTCGATGCAGCGCTGGGTCTCGGCGGCGTCTTCATGCTCGTTCAGGTACAGGATCGCCACATCGGCGCCTTCGCGGGCGAACAGCACGGCGACCGCGCGGCCGATGCCGGAGTCGCCGCCGGTGACGATGGCGACCTGGCCCTGCAGCTTGCCGCTGCCCTTGTAATGCTCGGCCATGAAACGCGGCTTGAGTTCCATCTGCGCTTCGATGCCCGGCTTGGACAGGTGCTGCGAGGGGAAGGGCGGGGCGGGCTGGTCGACCAGTCCGGTCTGCACGGCCTGCTTGTGTTCGCCGGCCGGCTTCGAGGCGGCGTCCTTCTGGTCCTGGCGGCTTTGAATGGCTTTTTGTTTGTCTGCTACGTCGTCCTGGATTGCCATGATGCAAGTTCCTTATGAATTGGCGATGAGTGACCATTAGTATCAGTTGTGCATGTGGGCCGTTTCGGTGCGCGTTCACACATAAGCGCGAAACGTACCGACGAATCTTCGGCAAACGGGTAATTCGCGTGCCGCCTTCCGTGCATGGTGTGCTTTATGGCAAACTACCGGCAGGCGCAAACACAGCCGCTTGCGCCACCGCGCAACATTTGCAGATAACTGCCAGGAGAACGTATGTCGCACGAGGTTGCTGCCCGCCCCCAACAGGTGGGTCTGTTTCTGAACCCGGTGCCCGAGCGCCGCGTGCAGTTTCAGGCCGACAGCGGGGCGCAGTTCGGCCGCCTGTTGGTCGCCGCCGATGCCGACGAGGCCGAACGCATCCTGGCGCAGCAACACGTCGATCTGCTGATCATCGACCTCGACCGCTTCGACCGCGGCATCGACCTGGCGCCGCTGGGCCAGCTGGTGCGCCAGCGCAATGGCGCGCCGGTGCTGCTGCTGTGCGCTTACGGCTGCGGCAGCTGGCTGACCGACTTGATGCGCTTCGGCCCGCTCGAGTACCTGGTGGCGCCGGTCGGCGCCGACCTGGTCAACGTGCACATCGAAGCGCATTTCGCCAGGTCGCAGCCAGGCCGCGACGAAGCGGCCGAGCTGCGCGGCATGATCGCACTGCGTAACGGCCTGCTGCAGGCGATCGCCGGCATCGACGATCCGGCCGAACTGGCCAGCGCCGTCTGCGTGGCGCTGGGCCGGTGGCCGGGCGTGATCCACGCCTCGATGTTCGAAACCTCGGCGCGCGGCGAACTGGCGATGACGGCGCAGGAATCCAGCAGCGGCATCGACCTCGCGCGCATCCTCGACCCGGCCGTGGCGCTGCTCGACTCGCCGCTGCGCCATGTGTTTCCGGCCCTGATCGCCGCCTGCGACGGCGAATTCGCCTGGCTCGACGAGCCGGCCAAGTGCGCCGAGCCGGCGGTGATCAAGACGCTCGGCGAGATGAACGTGCACATGGTGGTGGGCGTGCCGATCCTTGCGCGCGGCCCTGGCGCGCCGCTCGGCTCGCTGTGCCTGATGTTCGACAAGTCGCGCCATCTGTCGGTCGATGAACTCGATACCCTGGAAGCGTTGGCGCGCGAAGTGGGCCTGGGCCTGCGCCTGGCCGAGATGAGCCGCGACGCCGAGCAGCTGCTGGCGCGCCTGACCGACCTGGCCACCCTCGATGCCTTGACCGGCGTGGCCAACCGCCGCCGCGGCGAAGCGCTGCTCGAGCAGGAAATCAAGCGCGCCCGCAGGTATGCCACGCCGCTGTCGCTGATCACCATCGACGTCGACCATTTCGAGGCCATCAACGACCGTTACGGCCACCCGGTAGGCGACGCCGCCCTGCGCGTGCTGGCGCAGGCGATCGGCGCCGAGCTGCGTTCGAGCGACTGGCTGGCCCGCTCCGGCGGCGACGAATTCCAGATCGTGGTCACCCACACCAACGCTATCGACGGCCTCAAGATCGCGGAAAAAATCCGCGCCGCCATCGGCGCCACCATCTTCCCCGGTTTCGACCGCCTGTCGGTGAGCATGGCGGTGGCTCAGGCCGGCCTCGAGGAAAGCGCCGACGCCCTGATGGTGCGCGCCGCCGCCGCGTTGGCGCGCGCCAAGCGGGCCGGCCGCAATTGCGTGGAACTGGCGATGCAGTGAAGGCGGCGCCTTCAGAATGCCGGGACCTGCCGTGAAACTGCTCGGCTGGGCGCGGCCTTACCAGCGCCGCCTGCTGGCCGGCGACATCAGCGCCGGCGTCATCGTCGCCATGATGATGGTGCCGCAGGCGATGGCCTACGCGGTGGTGGCCGGTCTGCCGCCGGTGGCAGGCCTGTACGCCAGCATCTTGCCGCCCTTGCTGTATGCGATCTTCGGCACCAGCATGACGCAGTCGGTGGGGCCGATGGCGATCATCTCGCTGATGACGGCGTCGAGCCTGGCGCCGCTGGCGGTGCCTGGATCGGCCCTGTACGGGGTGCTGGCGGCGCAACTGGCCTTGATGAGCGGCGCCGTGCTGCTGCTGTGCGGCCTCGCGCGGGTGGGCTTCCTGGCCAATTTCTTCTCGCGCCCCGTGATGAGCGGATTTACGCTCGGCTCGGCGCTGTTGATCGCGTGGGCCCAGGTGGCGACGCTGTTCGGCGCGGACGCGCCGTCCGCGCTCACCCTGGTGCGGGGCATCAAGCTGCATCCGGCCAGCGCCACACTTGGCGTCGCAGCGGTGCTCGCGCTGATATGGGCGCGCCGGTCGCTCGCCAGGCTGCTGCAGCGCGCCGGTCTGCCGGCCGGCGCGGCCAGCATCGGCGCGCGGCTGGCGCCGATGCTGGTGGTGGCGGCCGGCAGCCTGGCGGTGGCCGCCGGGGCGGCGCGCGGTGTGCCGACCATCGGCGCGGTGCCGGCCGGTTTGCCGTCGCTGAACCTGGCTACGGCGGCATCATACTGGTCGCAGCTGGTGCAGCCTTCGCTGTTGATCGGCTTCATGATCTTCCTGATTTCGATGTCCTCGGCGCAGGCGCTGGCGCAAACCGGCGCGCGCGGCCCGGATGATGGCGCGGTCGCCAAGCCGGCCGCCAACATGGAGCTGGTGGGCCTGGGCGTGGCCAACCTGGGCAGTGCGCTGTCGGGCGGCTTGCCCGTCACCGGCAGCATGTCGCGCGGCGCCGTCAACCACGCCGCCGGCGCCAACACCCCGCTGGCGTCGATCATCAGCGCGCTGCTGCTGGCGGCGGCGCTGGTGGCCCCGACCGGCTATCTGTCGTTCGTGCCGATGCCGGTGCTGGCCGCCACCATCATCGTCGCCGTGCTCGGCATGCTCGAGCTGGACACCCTGCGCACGGCGATGCGCTATGACCGCAGCGATGCGCTGGCGCTGCTCGGCACCGCCGGCGGGGTGCTGGCGGCCGGTGTCGAAGCGGGCGTGGTGATCGGCGTGCTGCTGTCGATGGGCACCCTGATCTGGCGCGCCAGCCGCCCCCATATCGCCGTGTTGGGCCGCATCGCCGGCAGCGAGCATTTTCGTGATGTCGAGCGCTACCCCGGCGGCACCCATCCATCACTGCTGATCCTGCGGGTCGACGCCTTTCTGTTCTTCGGCAATGTCGACGCGGTGGTGGCGCGCATCGACGAGGAACTGGCGGCGCGCCCGCAACTTCGCCACCTGGTGCTGGTGCTGTCGGCGGTGAATGCCATCGACACCTCCGCGCTGTTCGGCCTGGCCGACATCAACCGCCAGCTGCTGGTGCGCGGCGTGACCTTGCACCTGGCCGAGGTCAAGGGGCCGGTGCTGGACCGCCTGAAGCAATCGGACCTGCTGCGCCAGTTGAGCGGCCAGGTATTTCTCAGCACCGCCAACGCCTGGGATGCGCTGACCGCTTGCCCTTGATCGCGCCGGCGCCACCAGTGCATGCGCCTGGCATGACTTGCTGTCGAATACACCATAATTGTTGACCTCGCCGTAGCGGCTCGCTATCGTTGGCACCTGGGTGGACGCGGAGGAGCCAGTGAAAACTCGCGATGCGATTCGGGCCGGCCGGGCGCCGGCAATGACCACGCTGGCCGCTGGCGCTGCCGCCCTGCTCATCCATGCGCCGGCGCAGACGCAGGCCGCCGAGCCGCCACCGATTTTTTCCGTCAGCGGCCGCGTCGTCGCCGGCGCCGTCTACCGCCTGGAAGGGCCCGACCTGCGCCTGCCGTATGTCCTCAACGGCGCCGGCGCCGGCGTGGCGGCGCTGAACGGCACCGGCGCCAACGCCGATGACGCCAACTTGAATTTTCGCCGCCATCAGGCGGTCTCGCGCGCCGTCGCCGGCACGCTCGACGTGGTCGGCCGCTACCGCGACACCGCTTCCCTGCTGCGCATCAAAGGCTGGCGCGATCAGGCCTTGCGCGAGGATGTCCGCAGCTGGGGCAGCGCCGCCAACAATTATGCCGCCGGCCAGCCGCTGAGCGACGCCGGCGCGCCGCCGCTGTCGCGGTTCTCCGGGGTGGTGGTGGGCGAAGCCTGGATCGAGCAAGCTTTTGACACCGGCAGCGCGCGCCTGCTGGCGCGGGTCGGTCAGCAAACCCTCGACTGGGGCGCGGGCGTGGGCTTTGGCGGCGGCCTCGAGGTGCTCACGCCGCGCGACCTGCCGGCCAGCCGGCGCGCCGGCGCCGCGCCGGTCGACACCAAGGTGCCGGCGCCGATGGTGTTCGCCAGCCTGGCGCTCGAGCGCGCACTGGCGCTTGAGGGGTTTTACCAGACGCATTTCCGCCCCAACGCGCTCGACATGTGCGGCACCTTCAACAGCGTCAACGATTATGCCGTCGACGGCTGCGACAAGGTGATGGCCGGCATGCCGGCGCTGGACGACCGCAGCCGCGTGGCGCGCGGCGCTTACCTGAAACGCTTGCCGACGCCGAAACCGCAGGCGGCGCAGTTTGGCGCCGCGCTGCGCTGGCAGTTGCCGGTGCTGGGCCTGCAACTGGGCGCCTATCACGCGCAATACACCAGCCGCATGCCGGTGCCGAGCCTGCGCACCTCCAGCAGGGTCGGCACCGCCTTGATCCCCGGCGACCCGGACGGCAAGAACATCGCCTTCTTCACCGAATACCCGGAAGCGATCCGCATCGACGCCGTCACTTTCAATCACCGGAGCGGCGCCTATGGCGAACTGTCGTACCGGCCGAATCAACCGCTGTTGATCGGGCCGGGCGACGGCGTCGCGCCGTTCCTCAGTCCCACCGCGCCGGCGCTGTTCCGGCAGGACGCCAATGCGGTTCCTCCGGGCGGGCTGTTCCACGGCTACGATCGCTATGGCATGTGGCAGGCGCAGCTGGGATTTCAACGGCCGCTGGCGGCCGGCGCCGCCCTCGGGTATTCATTCGAAGTGGTGGCCAAGCGCGTCGTCGATCTGCCCGATCAGGCGCTGCGCCGCTACGGCCGCTCGGACGTGTTCGGCACCGGTCCGATCAATGGCGTCTGTACCGCCAACATGACGGTGCCGGCCCTGCAATGCAGCCAGCGCGGTTACGTCAGCAGTATGGCGGCGGCGTGGCGCGCGCGCATCGAAGCGCGCCTGCCGCCGCTGACCGAGGCGCTGGTCGCCAGCGCCGCGCTGGGCTTCGTCTACGACGTGCGCGGCTGGTCGGCCGACGCCCTCATCAACGAAGGCCGGCGCAGCGCCAACCTGGCCCTGCGCGCGCAGTTCCGCCAGCGCTACCAGTTCGAACTGGCCTGGTCGCCGGTGTGGGGCGGCGACTACAACGCCGGCGCCGACCGCGACGTGCTGGCCATTTCCATCGCCGTCAAGTTTTAGATAATGCACCAAAATGGTGCAAATCTATCGAATGCCGCGCTGCTTGCATCGTCAAGAAGCGCCGCTGCGCGCCGCTGGTGCAGCGCTTGCGCCAAGGGCTGGCATGCAACGTGCTCAGTCATCAGCATGCCCGATTGCTCCGCAACTTCCGCGCCTGCCACCGCCGCCCTCGACACCGCGCACCCGCCGTGGCACGCCAGCCTGCGCTTGCGTTTCACAGGCGATGCCGGCGTCACCCGCCTGGTCGAGCGGCGCCATGCGGGGCCGTTGCGCGTGCAAAAAGCCCTGTACCCGGAGGGCGCGGCCATCTGCCATGCCATCGTCGTTCATCCGCCCGGCGGCGTGGTCGGCGGCGACACATTGCGCCTCGACGCCGAGGTGGGCGAGGGCGCGCACGCCCTGTTGACCACGCCCGGCGCCGGCAAGTGGTACCGCGCCAACGGCCGCCAGTCGCGCCAGACGGTCACGCTACAGGCGTTCGAGAACGCCGCGCTCGAATGGCTGCCGCAGGAGACAATTTTCTTCGACGGCGCCGTCGTCGTACTCGAACACACGGTCGAACTGCACGCCGGGGCGCGCTACATCGGCGCCGAGATCCTGTGCTTTGGCCGCCGCGCCTCGGGCGAGAAGTTTGCCCGCGGCGTCATCAAGCAGCATACGCAGATCCGCAGCGGCGGCAAATTGATCTGGTGGGAGCAGGGCAAGCTCGACCCCGCCGCCTTGCAGGGGCGCTTCGGCCTGAACGGCGCCACCGTCTGCGCCACCCTGATCGGCGTCGGCGCGCCGCTGCCGGCCGTCTTGATGGAGAGAATCCGCGCGCTCGATCCCGGCCTGGCGGCCAGCCAGGTCAAGTCCGTCTTTGTGGCGCGCCTTGTGGGAGACGACAGCGAGGCCGCGAGAAGGGTGGTGACAGCCGCCTGGCAGTTGTTGCGGCCCCACTTGCTCGGTTGCGCCGCGCCCATTCCGCGCATCTGGAACACCTGAAACCGTCGAAGAGAACCATATGGATCTGACTCCCCGCGAAAAAGACAAACTGTTGATTTTCACCGCCGGCCTGCTGGCCGAGCGCCGGCTGGCGCGCGGCTTGAAACTCAATTATCCGGAGGCGGTGGCATTGATCAGCGCCGCCATCATGGAAGGCGCGCGCGACGGCAAGAGCGTGGCGCAATTGATGGCCGACGGCGCCGCCATCCTGACCCGCGCAGACGTCATGGAGGGGATCGCCGAGATGATCCCGGACATCCAGGTCGAGGCGACCTTCCCCGACGGCACCAAGCTGGTCACCGTGCACCATCCGATCCCGTGACAGCACACATTAAAGGAACCCAATGATTCCGGGCGAATACCGGCTCGAGCCGGGCGACATCGAGTTCAACACGGGCCGCGCCAGCATCACCGTGGTGGTGGCCAACAGCGGCGACCGGCCGATCCAGGTCGGTTCGCATTTTCATTTTTACGAGGTCAACAGCGCCTTGTCGTTCGAGCGCGCGCTGGCGCTCGGCATGCGCCTGAATATCGCCGCCGGCACCGCGGTGCGCTTCGAGCCGGGCCAGCAGCGTACCGTCGACCTGGTGGCGCTGGCGGGCGAGCGCAAGGTCTACGGTTTCAATGGTCTGGTGATGGGGGCGCTGCCATGAGCGCCTCCAACACGATTACCCGCGCCGCTTACGCCGAAATGTACGGTCCCACCACGGGCGACCGCATCCGCCTGGCCGACACCGAGCTGTTCATCGAAATCGAAATGGACCACGCCACCTACGGCGAAGAGGTCAAATTCGGCGGCGGCAAAACCATCAGGGACGGCATGGGCCAGTCGCAGCGGGTGCACGCCGAGGTGATGGATACGGTCATCACCAACGCCGTCATCATCGATCACTGGGGCATCGTCAAGGCGGATATCGGCCTGAAAAACGGTTTAATAGCCGCCATCGGCAAGGCCGGCAACCCGGATATCCAGCCGGACGTGACGATGGCCATCGGCGGCGCCACCGAGATCATCGCCGGCGAAGGCGCCATCGTCACCGCCGGCGGCATCGACACCCACATCCATTTTATTTGCCCGCAGCAGATCGAGGAAGCCCTGATGAGCGGGATCACCACCATGATCGGCGGCGGCACCGGCCCGGCGGTCGGCACCGCCGCCACCACCTGCACGCCGGGGCCGTGGCACATCCATTCGATGCTGGCCGCCGCCGACGCCTTCCCGATGAACTTGGGCTTTCTCGGCAAGGGCAACGTCAGCTTGCCGGAACCGCTGATCGAACAAGTAAAAGCCGGCGCCATCGGCCTGAAACTGCACGAGGACTGGGGCAGCACGCCGGCCGCCATCGACAACTGCCTGGCGGTGGCCGAGCAAATGGACGTGCAGGTGGCGATCCACTCCGACACTCTGAACGAGGGCGGTTTTCTGGAGGCCACCCTGGCCGCCTTCAAGGGCCGCACCATCCACACCTTTCACACCGAGGGCGCCGGCGGCGGCCATGCGCCGGACATCATCGCCGCCGTCGGCGAAGCCAATGTGCTGCCGTCGTCGACCAATCCGACCCGGCCGTTCACCGTCAATACGCTCGACGAGCACCTCGACATGCTGATGGTCTGC
>JAQGNM010000275.1 GCA_028291845.1 Massilia sp.
TGCACGTGGCGGGTCGTCCGCTCGAACAGCCGCGCACCGAACGCTTTTTCAAGCTGCGCGATGCGCTTGGCGACCACCGACGGCACCACCGCAAGGTGCCGCGCGGCGGCGGTAAAACTGCCGTAGCGGGCGACCAGAACGAAGGTTTTGATGTTGTGAAAGGCATCCATGATTGATTCCGAATCGAGATAACTGATGCTCAAATAATGCACAAGTTTATCAGTGTATTCGCCAATAAAATAACAAACAGGCAAATCACGAAGGAGACAATCATGTTGGACACTAAATCGGGCCGCCCGCAAAAAATGGCCGATCACCAGACGCCCCTGATCAGGAATTGCTGGTACGTCGCTGCGCGCAGCGACGAGGTCGGGCGCGAACTGAAAGAGCGCACTTTGCTCGGCAAGACGGTGCTGATGTATCGAACGATCGAAGGCGCGGCCGTGATCATGCAGAACCGCTGCCCGCACCGCAATTTCCCCCTGTCGAAGGGACGGCTGGAAGGCGACCAGGTGGTGTGCGGCTATCACGGCATGCACTTCACGCCGAACGGCCAGTGCGTATTCATGCCGTCGATGAGCAGGGCGCCAGCCAATGCCGCCATCCGGTCGTATCCGGTTCTCGAGCAGTATCCCTTGATCTGGGTGTGGATGGGCGACCCCGCCAAGGCCGATCCGGCGACGGTGCCCGCTACGCCGTGGCTGAACGATCCGGCCTGGAAGAGCGTGACCGGCGCCTTCCACATCGATACCAACTACGTGGCGATGCACGAAAACCTGCTCGACCAGACCCAC
The DNA here is from genome assembly GCA_028291845.1 of Massilia sp. GTDB lineage: Bacteria > Pseudomonadota > Gammaproteobacteria > Burkholderiales > Burkholderiaceae_D > JAFCUW01. The sequence continues at coordinate 795 of JAQGNM010000275.1, forward strand.
TTTCCGATCCTGCATGCGGGCACCGGCATCGGCACCCCGGCGTTTTCAAAGTCGACGCTCGATGTGAAAGTGGAGGGCGACGTCGTGCACCTGGTGCGTGCATTACTCGACTCGCCGGCGCCAGACATCTACGGCGTGCCGACCGGTCTCAAGGATCGCATCGTCGACCGGTATTCGGACGGCTATTTCGCCAGCCCGGCGCTGCATTACGCCCACGCGCGCGTCGTCAACAAGGAGGTGCGGCCCGGTGAGCAGGCGCAGTACCGCTTCACCATCACCCATGTCTACACGCCTGACCAGCAGGGATCGATCCATTACTGGTGGTTCAACAGCCGCGACTGCAACCTCGACGACCCGGCGGCCGACCACTACCTGTACGAGGCGTCGATGGCCGCTTACCAGGAAGACGTCGATGCGCTGAGCTGGATCCAGCAGACGGTGGAGCAGGAAACCGAGCCGTTCGAAGAACTGAGCTTCGCGCCCGACCGCCCGGGCCTGGCCATGCGCAAGATCATGCTGAAGCTGGCCGATCAGGAATCTTCCTGGAGCAGCGCCGCGTCCGAAGGCATCAAAACCCAATAAGCAAATTCGAAGGCACCGCACCCACAACGCAATCTGCTGCGCTGCCTCTTGGCCGATAATTTCTGCTCCTGGCAACCGGTGAAAAGCATGGATACAGCGCGCAATTCCGATCTACTGGCAATTCCCTGCATGCTGATGCGGGGCGGTACCTCGCGCGGTCCGTTTTTCCTCGAGTCGGATTTGCCGGCCGATATCGATGAGCGCAACCGGGTCTTGCTGGCGGTGATGGGCTCGCCGGACCGGCGCCAGATCGATGGTCTCGGCGGCGCCCACACGCTCACCAGCAAGGCCGGCATCGTGCGCCGAAGTACGCAGCCCGGCGTCGCGCTCGACTTCCTGTTCGTGCAGCTGCAGCCGGACAGCGACCTGGTCGACACCACCCCGAATTGCGGCAACATGCTCGCCGCGGTGCTGCCGTTCGCACTCGAGCGCGGCCTGATCGACGCCGATGACGGCACCACCACCGCGCGCGTCCTGACGATCAACACCGGCATGCAGTGCGATATCACGGTGCAAACGCCGGGCCGGCGCCTGGCGTACGGCGGCGCCGCGGCGATCGACGGCGTGCCCGGCAGCGCCGCGCCGATCGCCATCGATTTTCTCGACACCGCCGGCTCCGTGTGCGCGTCGCTGCTGCCGACCGGGCAGGTGCGCGATGTTCTCGCGGTGACGGCGGCCGGCGTAGCGCCGTTTTCGATCGCCGTCACCTGCATCGACAACGGCATGCCGATGGTGCTGATGCAGGCGGCCGACATGGGCCGCAGCGGCGACGAATCGGTCGATGCCCTCAACGCCGACAGCGAGCTGAAAGAGCGTCTGGAAGCGCTGCGCCTGCAGGCCGCCGTGCTGATGGGCCTGGGCGACGTCAGCCGCAAGCCCTATCCGAAAATGTGCCTGCTGGCGCCGCCTCGCCATGGCGGCAGCATCGGCACCCGCTGCTTCATTCCGCACGCCTGTCACGACGCCATCGGCGTGCTGGCGGCGGTCACCGTGGCCACCGCCTGCGTGCTCGATGGCTCGGTGGCGCGGCCGCTGGCGACGCTGCCGGCCGGCGCCAATCCCACTGTCTCGGTCGAACACCCCAGCGGCGAGTTCAGTGTCGCCCTCGGCATCGATCCGGCCGACCCGCAGCGGGTAACCCGCGCCGCGCTGCTGCGCACCGCCCGCCTGATCATGCGCGGCGACGTCATGATTCCCGCTTCCACACTCAACAGGAACCCCGCATGAACCAGCCTCTCGTGATCGACTGCCACGGCCACTACACGACGGCGCCGCCGGCGCTCGAGCAATGGCGCAAGGCGCAGATCGCCAATCTGAACACGCCCCACCTCGGACCGCGCGCCGCCGACCTGCGCATCAGCGACGACGAATTGCGCGAGTCGATCGAAAATAACCAGCTGCGCCTGATGCGCGAGCGGGGCTGCGACCTGACGATATTTTCGCCGCGCGCCAGTTTCATGGCCCACCACATCGGCGACTTCAACACCTCGGCCACCTGGTCGGCCATCTGCAACGAATTATGCTACCGGGTGGCGCAGCTGTTTCCCGACCATTTCATCGGCGCGGCCATGCTGCCGCAGTCACCCGGCGTCGATCCGCGCACCTGCATCGCCGAACTGGAAAAATGCATTACCCAGTACGGCAACGTGGGCATCAATCTTAATCCAGACCCTTCGGGCGGCTTCTGGACTTCGCCGCCGCTGAGCGACCGCCACTGGTATCCGATCTACGAAAAAATGGTGGAGTACGACGTCCCGGCGATGATCCACGTCTCCACCAGCTGCAACAGCTGCTTTCATACCACCGGCGCCCACTACCTGAACGCCGACACCACCGCCTTCATGCAATGCCTGACCTCCGACCTGTTCAGCGATTTTCCCACGCTGCGCTTTTTGATTCCCCATGGCGGCGGGGCGGTGCCGTATCATTGGGGGCGTTTTCGCGGACTGGCCCAGGAAATGAAAAAGCCCCTGCTGCAGGAGCACCTGCTGAAGAATATCTTCTTCGACACCTGCGTCTACCACCAGCCGGGCATCGACCTGCTGACTCGCGTGATCCCGGTCGATAACATCCTGTTCGCCTCCGAGATGATCGGCGCGGTGCGCGGCATCGATCCCGAAACCGGGCATTATTATGACGATACCAAGCGCTACATCGAAGCGTCGACCCAACTGACGGCGGCGGAAAAATACCAGATCTACGAAGGCAATGCCCGCCGCGTGTTCCCGCGGCTGGACGCCGCATTGAACGCACGAGCCGAATAAGGAGACGCAAATTGGAGAAGCGAATCGAGACCAACAAGATGCAGATGAACCAGCTGGGCATCGTCAAGCGCGGCATCGATCGCGCCGATGCCGCCGCGGTGGCGCAACTGGCCGGCTTCGGCGTGGCCACCATCCACGAAGCGATGGGCCGAGTGGGACTGATGCGGCCGTACCTGAAGCCGATCTACGCCGGGGCGCACTGTTGCGGTACGGCGGTGACGGTGCTGCTGCAGCCGGGCGACAACTGGATGCTGCACGTGGCGGCCGAGCAGATCGCGCCGGGCGACGTGGTGGTGGCGGCCTGCACGACCGATAACACCGACGGCTTTTTCGGCGATTTGCTGGCCACCTCGTTCCAGGCGCGCGGTGCGCGTGGCCTGGTGATCGATGGCGGCGTGCGCGACATCAAGGACCTGACGGCCATGCAGTTTCCCGTGTTCGCCAAGGCGGTCAGCGCCAAGGGCACGGTCAAGGCCACGCTGGGGTCGGTCAATATCGAGATCGTCTGCGGCGGCGCGGTGGTGCACCCGGGCGACGTGGTGATCGCCGACGACGATGGCGTGGTGGTGGTGCCCGCCGCGATGGCGCAGCAGGTGGCCGATGCCGCCGCGGCGCGCGAAGCGAACGAAGCGGCCAAGCGCGCCAGGCTGGCTGCGGGCGTACTGGGCCTGGACATGTACGCCATGCGCGAGCCGCTGGCGCAATTGGGTCTGCGCTATGTCGACTGAGCGGGCGTGCATCGTTTTATTGTGCGGTTTGCTGTGCGATGAAGCCGTGTGGCAGGCCCAGGCGGATGCCCTGCGCGCCGCTTACGACGTGCGCGTCATCAGTTTTACGCGCGAAGACAGCATGGGCGCGATGGCCGCGCGCGTGCTGGCGGCGGCGCCGGACAAATTTTCCCTGGCCGGCCATTCGATGGGCGGGCGGGTGGCGCTGGAAGTCGTGCGGGCGGCGCCGCAGCGGGTCGAGCGGCTGGCATTGCTCGATACGGGCTTCGAGGCCGCCGCCGAGGGCGAGAGCGCGCGCCGCGCGCCTCTGGTGGAGCGCGCACTGGCCGACGGCATCGAGGCCATCGCCGCCACCTGGGCGCTGCCGATGCTGGCGCCGGCGCGGCGCGCCGATGCCGCCCTGGTCGAGCCCATCCTGGCCATGGTGGCGCGCATGTCGGGCCCGATCTATGCGGCGCAGACCCGCGCCTTGCTTGGCCGTCCCGACGCCACCGCGCTGCTCGGCGCCATCACCTGTCCGACCCTGGTGCTGTGCGGCCAGCAGGACGGCTGGAGTCCGCCCGAGCGCCATCGCGCGATGGCGGCGGCGATTCCCGGCAGCGCGCTGCGCCTGATCGACGACTGCGGCCACATGTCGACCATGGAGCAGCCGGCGGCGGTGCTCGCCGCGCTGCGGGAATGGCTGGCGATGGCGTCCACGCAGTGAACGCCTAGGCCCCCGGCTGGCCGTAAGACGCGGCGAAGCAGCGGATCGCCTCCATCAGGGCCAGCGCGCCGGGCGACGGGTGACTGTCGACGCGCCGGGTGATGCCGATCACCCGCTCGGTCGCCGGCAGCGCCACATCGAGTACGGTCAACAGGCCGGCGTCGATTTCATAGCGCAGCTGCTGGAACGAGATGGCGGTGATGGCGTCGCTGTGCAGCAGCATGCCGCGCACGATCGCCAGGTCGCTGGTTTCCACCGCCTCGATCGGCGGCGTCAAGCCCTGCGAGATGAACGACTGGTCGAACAGGCGGCGCGCCGGCGTGGTGGGGTTCGACAGCACCCACTGCGCGTCGAGCAGGTCGGCCATCGCCAGGCCTGCGCGCTGCGTCAATGGATGGCCGCTGCGCACCACCAGCGCCATCTGGTCGCTCAACAGCGGTTCGCCTGCAAGATCGCGCGCGTAATCGGACGGGCGCAGCGCCCCCAGCACAAAATCGATGTCGCCCGCGCGCAGCTGCGCAGCCAACTTGTCGAACGGCCCCTCGACGGTGCAAAAGCGCAGCCGCGGGTGGCGCGCCAGCACCTCGCTGATGGCGTGCGGCAGGATGGCAGTGCGCCCCAGCGGCAGGGCGCCGATCACCACCCGTCCCTCGGTCGAGCCGGACAGCGCCGCCAGGTCCGCTTCGATATGGCGCAATTCGGCCAGCGCGCGTTTGACCCGGAATACCAGCAGCTCGCCCGCGCCGGTGAGCATCATGCCTTTCGAGGAACGTTCGAACAGGCTGGCGCCAAGCGCGGCTTCGAGGTCGCCGATCGAACTGCTGACAGCGGGCTGGCTGATGCCCAGGTCCTTGGCCACCGTCGGCATGTGGCCGGAATCGGCCAGCCGCACAAAGCTGAGCAGGCGGCGCTGGTGCAGCAGGGCGATCGGCACGCGTGCGCGCGCGGCTGGCAAGGCGCCATGCGCCACCTCGTCGCAGCCGAGGGTGAATTCGCTCATCACGCGGCGTGCGCGAAACAGCACGATATTGCCGAAGGCGGTACACAGCATGCCGCTGGCCTTGCGCTCGAACAGGTCCACGCCGAGCGCCTTCTCCAGTTCGTGCACCGAACGCGTGACCGCCGACTGGGCACGGTACAGCGCCTCGGCCGCCTTGGTCACGCTGCCCAGTTCGGCAACGGCGATAAACGCGCGCAGATGGCGCAAGCTGACGAGAATACTCATAGTTTCAGGGCCCGGACAGTGGTGGCCGCGGATCGGACGAGCGCACGCCAAGCGCCAATGTATACAGGCGGCGCTGGTCTGTCGAGCGACAAATTGGCTGCCGGCGCCAGTGTCCATCGGGACGAGACGAAATCAAGAGCGATAAGTAATTTTGATAGCTCTGACGGGCGATTGCATGAGCGGCGAGTGCGCCTTCACGCATAATGATTCCACGCAGCGGGACCACCGCTGCCCGCAGCGTGCCGCCCGGCCACCGGGGGCGCGCCTTGGCGAAAAAAATAAACAGGAGACAGACGATGCTGAAGCGATTCAAACAATGTGTGATGCCGTTGGCCGCTCTGGCCATGGCCGGCGCGATGGGCGCCGCCAGCGCCGACGAGATCCGGATCGGCGTGATCGCCTCCTTCAGTGGTCCGTACAGCAACTGGGGCAAGCATATCCAGGAAGCGACCGACCTGTATCTGGCACAGCAGAACGGCAAGGTGGGCGCGCACACGGTCAAGGTGATCTACCGCGATGTGGGCGGCAACAACCCGGCCCGGGCGCGCCAGCTCGCCGAGGAGCTGGTGGTGCGCGACAAGGTGCAGTACATCGCCGGGCTGGAATTCACCCCGACCGCGCTGGCCGTGGCCGATGTCGCCACCCAGGCCAAGGTCCCGACTGTCATCAACAACTCCGGTACCTCGGGCATCCTGGCGCGTTCGCCCTACCTGCTGCGCGCCGGCTATACGCAGTGGATGGTGGCGACCCCGCTGGCAAAGTGGACGGCCGCGCAGGGCGGCAAGAAGGTGTTCCTTGCCGCTGCCGACTATGCGCCCGGCATCGATGCCATCAACTCCTTCCGTAACGCTTTCGTCGAAGCGGGCGGCAGCGTCGTCGGCGAGTTGAAAATCCCGCTCAACACCACCGATTTCTCGCCCTACATGCAGAAGATTAAGGAAGCCAACCCGGAATATGTGTATATGTTCATGCCGGTCGGACCATCGGCGGTCTCCTTCATCAAGACCTTCGGCGCACGTGGCCTGGACAAGGCGGGCATCAAGCTGATGGCCACCGCCGAGACGGAAGAAAGCGAAATGGGCGCGTATGGCGACGCCGCGGCGGGCATCGTGACGGCGCTGCATTATTCGGCGACCGGTGCCTCGGCGGCCAATCAGGCCTTCGTGGCCGCCTTGCGCAAGAAATATGGCGCCGACAGCATCCCGAATGTCGCCTCCGTCAGCGCTTACGATTCGATGAAAATGATTTTCGAGATGATCCGCGCCACCGACGGCAAGGCAGACGGCGACAAGGCCATGGCCGCCATCAAGGGCTTTGCATGGGAGAGTCCGCGCGGTCCCGTCACGGTCGATGCGCAGACGCGCGAACTGGTGCAGAACGTGTATATCCGCCGCATCGAGAAGGTGGGCGGGGTCTACGTCAACAAGCCATTCAAGACCTATCCCGCGGTGCGTGACGCCGGCGTGAAGGTCCAGTAATCGCAGCCGGCAGCGCGCCTGCCGCATCGAGAAATTCAAGCAAGGAGAGAACATGGCCCGCATCATTGGAGGCATCGGCACCTCGCACGTGCCCACCCTCGGCCTGGCGTACGACCGCAAGCGCCAGCAGGATCCGGCCTGGGCGCCCCTGTTCGACGGCTACCTGCCGGTGGCCGAGTGGCTGGCCCGCAAAAAGCCGGACGTGCTGGTGTTTTTCTACAACGACCACGCCAACAGCTTTTTCTTCGATTGCTATCCCACTTTCGCGCTCGGCGTTTCTCCTACTTTCGAGATGGCCGATGAAGGCGCCGGACGCCGTCCGCTGCCCGACATCCGCGGCAATCCCGCGCTGGCGGCGCACATGGCCGATTCGCTGGTGAATGACGAATTCGACATGGCGATGTTCCAGGACCGCCCCCTCGACCACGGTTGCAATTCGCCGCTCGGGCTGATGTGGCCGCACGAGCCGGAGTGGCCGGGCGCGATCCTGCCGATCGCCATCAACGTGCTGCAATATCCGCTGCCGACAGCGGCCCGCTGCTACAAGCTGGGCCAGGCGGTGCGGCGCGCCATCGAATCATTCCCCGAGGACCTGTCGGTGGTGGTGGTGGGCACCGGCGGCCTGTCGCACCAGATCCACGGCGAGCGCACCGGCTTTAACAACCTGGCATGGGACGACGAATTCCTGCGCCTGTTCGTCGACCAGCCGCAGGAACTGACGGCCTTGCGCCATGCCGATTTCATCCGCCGCGGCGGCGCCGAGAGCGTCGAAGTGATCATGTGGCTGGCAATGCGCGGCGCGCTCGATGAACGGATCCGCTGCGTGCACCAGAACCAGTACCTGGCCACCACCACCAACATGGCCGTCGCCATCTACGAATCGCAGGAGGCCGCGTGAATCCCCAGCTCGAAGGGCTCGACGACGTCGAAGGCACCTACGTGTTCGACGTCGCAGCCAGCGTGCGCGCGGTGCGCCTGAACCGCTTTTTCTGGCGCCACCGCGAGCCGGCCTTTCGCGCGCTGGTCGGACGCGACCTGCACGCCGCATTCGACGAACTGGGGCTGACCGACGAGGAGCGGCGCCTGACCGAACAATGCGACTGGCTCGGCCTGGTGCGCTACGGGGTCAGCTTCTTCGTGCTGGAAAAATTCGCCCGCGTGAAAAAAACCTCGAACCTGGCGGTGTACGCCTCGATGCGCGGCGAGACCCTCGAAGCATTCCTGCAAACGCGCCGGGTGCCGGCGTCGGCCTGATCTTACTTTTTACCGTTATAGCTCGGCGCCGGCTTTTTAATTTAAAACACGGCGCCAGCGGAGACCACCTATCATGCATTCCCTCCTGGCGGGATCCCTGCCCACGCTGCTGTTCGACGGC
>JAQGNM010000277.1 GCA_028291845.1 Massilia sp.
GTGCAGTTGGCAACGATCTTCATTGTGACGACGAAGGTCGACGTATTGCTGCCGTTCGAATAGACGGCGGCAACGGCAGGGGCGACGGCGGCGGCCAAGCCGAGCGACAGGGCCAGGGCGGTCAGGCGGGGGGCGGCGGAACGGAAAAAACGGGTGGAAGACGAACGCAACATATCAGGCTCCGGCAAAACATGGGAGTGAAGTCACAGCGTTGGACGGCGGTATCAGGGGCGCGCAAAGCGGACAGTTACCGCTCGTTGGCCGGTCCGCCGGGGGATGGGGCGAACTTTACAAGGCGTTTCGAGGCGGAACTTGGTTGGGTTGTATTTGTTACCCAACGTGAAAATATTTTCGTACGGCAACAATAATTGCGTATCTGCGGGAGACGAAAAAAAGTTTGCAGCGAGGGAAATGTGTCGCTTTTTTTGCAATGTACTCGTCAGGATTAAACATTTATGATTACAATTAAGTTGTGAAATCGGCTACCCCAACCAACGGCGCAAAGATTCGCGTGGTCGACGATTCGGCCATTGAACAATTTACCCTGCGCGAAATTCTTTCCAGCCGAGGCTACCGGGTGGGCAGCGCCGTCGATGGCCGCCAGGGCTACGAGATGGCAGAGCTCACCCGCCCCGACCTGATCGTGCTCGACATCGTGATGGACGGTGTGGATGGCTTTGCCACCTGCCGCCTGCTCAAGGCCAACCCGCAGACGGCCCCGATCCCGGTCATTTTCCTGAGCAGCGCGCACGATGAACACGAGCGCATCGAGGGCCTGACCCTGGGCGCGGTCGACTTCGTCGCCAAGCCCTTTTCGGCCGGCGAATTGCTCGCCCGCATTGGCATCCACCTGCGCCTGGCGCATCCGCGGACGGCGGCGCCCTCGCCCGCCGCGCTCCCCGAGCCGGCCGACACTGCCGCCGATACGCGCGCCGACGAGGTGCTGGCCGCCGCCGCCCGGCGCTACATCGACGACAACCTGGCCGAGCCGTTCAATCTCGACGACCTGGCCAGGCGCGTCGGCAGCTATCGCGAAAAACTCTCGCGCGCCTTCCTGGCCCGCCACGGCGCCACCGTGTTCACCTACATCCGCGACCAGCGGATCATCCGCGGCGCCGCCATGCTGCGCGACACCGACGCCGGCATCGCCGAAATCGCCGCCGCCGTCGGGTTCAGCAATGCCGGCAACTTCGCCACGGCGTTCAGGGACAAGATGGGGGTGACGCCGGGGGGATATCGAAAGGGCGAGCGGGGCGCCATCCTGTGAGCGCGGACGGCCGCCGGCACGCGCCTGTGCAAGTCAGCGTGCCAAGTCAGCGTGCCTGAGCCGCCGTGCTCTGCACCAACATCGCCTGCTCGACAAACGTCGGCGACAGGGTATTATCGAAAATGCACCATACCTGCCTGCCCGCCGCCACGTGAGCTGCAAGTGCTTTGGCGACGCCGCGCAAGTAGTCGTCCTCGTAAGTCGAGTAATACACCCGGGGCGAGCCGTGCAGGCGCACATAGAGGGCGGCGCTGGTCGGCACGTGGGGGCCGGGCTGGCCGGCGGCGGGGTCGGCGATCACCCGGGTGATGCCGTGATCGCTCAGCAATGCGGTCGCTTCAGCGCCGAACCAGCTCGGATGGCGCGCCTCGCAGGCCAGCAGGCAGCCGAAGCGCTGGCGCAGCTCAATAAAATAGGCGTCGGCCACGGCGGCGTCGAACGCCAGCTTGGGCGGCAGCTGGGTCAGCACGCAGCCGAGTTTTTCACCGAGCGCGGATGCCTCGGCGGCGAAGCGGTCGAGCAATGCGGCCGGATCGAGCAGCCGGCCCTCATGGGTCACCGTGCGCGGCACCTTGACCGAGAAACGGAAATCGGGCGGCGTGCTGGCGGCCCAGCGGGCGTAGGTGGCCGGGCGGTGCGGCCGGTAAAACGAGCTGTTGATTTCAACCGCGCCGAAGCTGCCGGCGAAACGCTCGAGGTGGCTGCCCTCGCTGGCGAAGTGGCCGGCGGACAGCTTCGGCACGGTCCAGCCGGCGCAGCCGGTGAACAGGCCGGCGGGCAAAATCTTTGGAAAGTCGCCTGGCGCGACGAGTGAGAGATCGGGAGGCGGCATATCAGGAGACAAAAAAATCGGAAAGGCTTGAATTGTGTATCGTGCAATTGTACGGCGGCGGCGCCGGCTTGCTTGTTCGCTAGGCCACGCAAGCGATTTACAATCGATTTACAATTGAAATCACCTTCATATCAACCGGAAGCCTGCGATGACTGATTCGAGCACGTCCATTCATGTGGTCTGTCCCCACTGCGATGCCGTCAACCGGCTCGCCCCTGCGCGCCTGGCCGACCATCCCGATTGCGGCAAGTGCGCCCAAGCGCTGTTTCAGGGTCGTCCGCTCGACCTCGCCAGCGCGCGTTTTACGCGCCACATCGAGCGCAACGACATTCCCCTGCTGGTCGATTTCTGGGCGCCATGGTGTGGTCCCTGCAAGATGATGGCGCCGGCCTACAGCCAGGCGGCGGCCCAGCTCGAGCCCGGCATGCGCCTGCTGAAGGTCGACACCGAACAGGCACAGGACCTGGCAACGCGTTTCAATATTCGCTCGATTCCGACCCTGGCGCTGTTTTACAAGGGTCGCGAAATCGCCCGCCAGAGCGGCGCCATCGATACCCGTGCCATCGTGCAGTGGGCACGCACACATGCGCCGGCGCTGCAATCGGGCTGAATGACTAGTTCCTCATGTTATAGTTGTCATATCGAAAACCAAGGAGTGAACATGTCGCAGTCGCTAGTGATGGATAATGGCCTGGAAGACGCCAAGAATTTCGCCCGCATCATGTATGTCGCCCATGCCGTCGTCTTTGTTTTTTCCCTCGGCTCCCTGTCGCTGATCCCGCTGATCGTCAACTACATCAAGCGACCGTATACACAGGGCACCTTCGTCTACAGCCACCACACCTGGATGATCCGCACCTTCTGGTTTTCGCTGTTGTGGGCGGTGGTCGGCTGGGGCCTGTTCATCACCGTGGTCGGCATCCCGTTCGCCTTGGTGGTCTGGGGCGTCGCGTGGATCTGGTATGTGTATCGGGTAATTCGCGGTTTCATTGACCTGAATAACAACAACCCCATGCCAGTGTAGCGCCCCAGCCTCGTCGGCTAAAAATTACTGTGCAGCAATGGTGAAGATGCTGGCATACTGTCGTTCAGTTCATTCACCCATCGAAAGCACAGATGAAAACTGTTCAGCAGGAAGTCGACGAGCGCAGCAACTTGACCGGTACCAACAAATTCGAGTTGCTGCTGTTTCGCCTCGGCGCTGACAAGAACGGCGACCGCAACGAGCTGTTCGGAATCAACGTTTTCAAGATCCGCGAAATCGTCGCGATGCCGGAAGTAACCGCGATCGCCGGCGCCACGGAGCATGTGCTCGGGGTGGTCAACCTGCGCGGCGCCATCATCCAGGTACTGGACCTGCCGGCAATCGCCGGTTGCGTCCCGAAAACCGGCCGCAACATCATGCTGGTCACCGAATTTGCCCGCACCACCCAGGCATTCGCGGTCGAATCGGTGGAAGAAATCGTGCGCCTCGATTGGAGCTCGGTGATGTCGGCCGAACGCAGCACCGGCACCGGCGGCCTGGTCACCAGCATCGCCCGCCTGGAAGACGACGCCAACGGCCCGCGCCTGGCCCAGGTGCTGGACCTGGAAACGATTCTCCGCAACATGAACCCGACCGACCGGCCCGATGTCAACGCCGCCACCATCGGCGCGCCGATCAAGATCAAGCCGGGCTCGGTGATTCTTGCCGCCGACGATTCGGTGGTCGCGCGCGCCCTGA
>JAQGNM010000285.1 GCA_028291845.1 Massilia sp.
AATGCAAACCGGTGGGGGGACTGGCTCCGAAGGTGCCTGTCCCATTTTCGCTTCACCACCAACGCTCCTTCTAGCGCTCTGCTCGCATGGGACAGGCACCCTGCGGTTGCCAGTCCCCCTGCTGCCAGTCCCCCTGCTGCCACTCCCCCTTGCAGATCAAGGTGCCGGCTGCGCCAAGCCTCGTGCCACCGCGTCGCGGATTGCCAGTCTGGTCGTTTGCTCCGACACCCTGGCCTGGGCTTCAATGCGGCTGCCCAACGCTTCCATGGTTTTACCGAGCGCTTCCATCGGTTTGCCGGCATCTTCCATCTGCGCGCCGATATCGGCCATCGGCTGTTCGGCCAGCGCCATGTCGGCGCTGCGCTTGCCCATTTGCGCGCCCAGTTCGCCCATGCGCGCACCGAGTTCATTCATCCGCACCTGCAACTGCGCGCGGCGGGCGGCGTCGGCGCCGGCCATTTCGCGGGCCAGCGAATCGAGTTCGCGGGACAGCCGCTGCTGCTCGCGCGACAGCCGCGCCATCTCGGCGTCGCCGCCGCGCTGGCGGCTTCTCGCCTGTTTCTCCATCTGCCGGCCCAGCGCTTCCATCTTGCTGCCGTGCTCGTCCATCCGGTCGCTGTGAACTTTCATTTCGTCGGACAGGCGGTCGACCGGCGCCCATGCCTGCACCACCTTGTCGACGGTCGCCGCATCCTTGATCACGTACGGCTTGCCGTTCTGGTGAAACCACAGGAAGTCGCCATGGATGCTGCGCTTGGCCGCTTCCAGCTGCTGCCACTCGGCGCGCGAGCTGCTGCCGTTGATGCCGCTGCGGCCCGGCCGCACCAGCGCATACGGCTCGCCGCCATGCTTGCTGATTTTCTCGACCTTGATGGGCGGTGCGGGCGGCGCCGGCGCAGCCGCAGGCACCGGCGGCACGGGCGGTACGGGCGGCACCGGCGGCGCCGACTGCGCATTGGCATAGAAAGTGGCGCAGGCCGCGGCCAGGCCGAACACCGGCACCAGCATTTTCAGGCTGAGGGGTTCGGATTGATGGCCGACCAGGCGTTTGATACGTTGCATGAGATGTCCTCCGTGTGCCGCGTGGGCAAGTTGATGTTGCGTGCTGCGTTCAAGAACAAGCTGAAAACGGTCCAGCTCGGAAAGTGCCACCGCCAGGCGCCGCGGTTCGCCCAGCAAGGTGGCGGCAATGTCGTCGGCAACCTGCTCGCGCTCGGCCCGGATGCGGCGCGACAGCCACCACACCGCCGGGTGATAGAACAGCACGATCTCGATCGCGCTTTGCAGCAGGTTCACCAGGTAATCGTGGCGGCGGATGTGCGCCAGTTCGTGCGCCAATAAGGCTTCCAGCAAGTGGCTTGGCATGCCGCTCACCAGCGACGCCGGCAACAGCACCACCGGGCGCCACCAGCCGGCCGTCAAAGGGCTCGACAGGCCATCGACGATGCCGACCCGCAGCGCGCGGCTGATGCCCAGCCGCGCCGCCATGCTTTGCGCCCGCGCCTGCCAGAGTGCGTCCGCTGTCGAAGCGGACGGATCGCTGCGGCGCCGCACCCACAGCAATCCCAGCATCAGGCGCAGCGCCAGCGCCGCGGCACCCGCCGACCACAGCATGAGCAGCAGCGGCAAGCGCGCCTGCAATCCCAGTTGCAGATCCTGCTGCCAACTCGCCGCCTCGGCTGACGCCGTGTTCCATTGAATATTGCCTGCCGCCGTCACCACCTGCGACAGCATCGCCGCCGGCGCAGCGTCAACATTCAGGCGCATCCACAAGCCCGCCAGCGGCAAGGCCGCGCACAACAGCAAAGCAGCGCAAGCGACCGCATAACGCGCCTGCGGCGAACGCCCGCGCATGGCGGCCAGCAGCAGCGCCGCCGTCCAGCCAACCAACGCGCCCTGCCACAGAAAATCGAGCAGCGACCAGGCCAGGGCCGGCATCAACAGCTCACTCATCGCACATTCCTCGATTACCCATTGCCGCTCCTTGACGAGAAGTAGAATAAAATATCTAGAACAAAAAGTCTACAAGCTTTTGATATGTATGCAGGGTAAGCGGGCGCGCGGAGGCGCTCCAGCGCATTGCGACGGATGGCAGAAAAGGGGGAATGGACTGGAAAGATCGCCAGGTCGACTGCCAAGCGTTCGATCTTGGGCTGACGCCAGGGGAAGAAAATGCGGCCGCGCGCGATGGAAAACTGCCGATGTGGGGATTTTACTAGCGCTGGAAGACCAACGTAATCCTGCGACGCCACCCGCGGCGCCCGCATTTGATGGAACAAGGCGGCGCCAATCTCAGCGGCGCCGCCTGAACCCGTTTAGTACATCACCACCGAACGAATCGACTCGCCGGCCTTCATCAAATCAAAACCTTCATTGATGCGCTCGAGCGGCAGGCGGTGGGTGATCAGGTCGTCGATGTTGATCTTGCCGTCCATGTACCAGTCGACGATTTTAGGGACGTCGGTGCGGCCGCGGGCGCCGCCGAAGGCGGAACCTTTCCACACGCGGCCGGTGACCAGCTGGAAGGGACGGGTTGAAATTTCCGCGCCGCCTTCGGCCACGCCGATGATGATCGACTGGCCCCAGCCCTTGTGGCAGCACTCGAGCGACTGGCGCATGGTGGTGGTGTTGCCGATGCACTCGAAACTGTAGTCGGCGCCGCCGTCGGTGAGAGCGATGATGTCGTCGACGACGTTGCCGGAGGTCTTGGGATTGATAAAGTCGGTCATGCCGAATTTGCGGGCCATCGCCTCGCGCGCCGGGTTCAGATCGACGCCGATGATTTTATTGGCGCCGACCATCTTGGCCGCCTGGATCACGTTCAGGCCGATGCCGCCCAAACCGAACACCACCACATTGGCGCCCGCCTCCACCTTGGCCGTGAACAGCACCGCGCCGACGCCGGTGGTGACGCCGCAGCCGATGTAGCAGATCTTGTCGAACGGCGCGTCCGAACGGACTTTCGCCAGGGCGATTTCCGGCACCACGATGTAATTTGAAAAGGTCGAGGTGCCCATATAGTGAAACAGCGGCTTGCCGTCGAGCGAGAAGCGGCTGGTGGCGTCAGGCATCAGGCCGCGTCCCTGGGTCGAGCGGATCGCCTGGCACAGATTGGTTTTTTGCGACAGGCAGAATTTGCACTGGCGGCATTCCGGCGTGTACAGGGGAATGACGTGATCATCCTTGCGCACACTGGTCACGCCGGGGCCGACGTCGACGACGACGCCGGCGCCCTCATGGCCGAGAATCGCGGGGAAAATACCCTCCGGGTCGGCGCCGGACAGGGTGTAGTAGTCGGTATGGCAAATACCGGTGGCTTTGATTTCCACCAGTACTTCACCGGCCTTCGGGCCTTCCAGTTCGACTTCTTCGATGGTGAGCGGGGCGCCAGCTTTCCAGGCGACTGCGGCTTTGGTTTTCATGATGCTCCTGTGTGGGGATAATTCATCATGATAACCGCGCGCGGCGGAAAACGCCTCAGGCCGCTTGCAGACGCTGTTGCCACAGCTCGCTGACCTGCCCCGCCAGGCGCAGCGGCACCAGCGGCTTGGGAATCACGCCGATGGCGCCGACGCCGATATAGCGGGCCAGGTCTTCCGGCATGGTCAGGCCGGTGACGAACATGGCCGGGGTGTCGGCCATGTGCGGCAGCTGGCGCAAGGCTTTCAGGGTGGCCAGGCCGTCGAGCTCGGGCATCATGACGTCGAGCAGGATCAGGTCCGGGTGAAAATCTTCGGCAGCCAGTACCGCTTGGCGGCCCGAGCTGCAGTCGCGGACATTGAAATTGCCGATTACTTCGAGAACCAGCTTGGCGGTGGTGCGGACGTGCAAATCATCTTCGACATACAGGATGGAGCGCAAATCGGTGGGGACAGGATACATGAGGTAACTTCCGACGATAAAAGAAACGCTCCGGCATGGCGCGGCGCGAAACGGTCTGAAAAATGCGGCTTAGCAGGGCCGGCCAATTTGGGTGACCGCAGGGAGAAGGCGGCAAGACTGGAAAACAAGGAAAGCAAGCGTCGCCATAGGGGCGTTGAAGCGCAAACACGAACAGTTCAGCCGCGTTGCCGATAACGAATCATACCGCTGAAGTTGCCGCGTAGCCACTCTTCATAAAGAACTAGCCAGCGCTATCCCTCGCATTGCCCGCGCGTGCGATGGCGGCATGCCGCGTCGGCGGCGCAGTCGGGCTGCCTTACTTGGTCTTGATACGGCCGGCGAAACCGGCGTGCAAGGCGTTGAGCATTTCCTCGGCGGCCAGCAGTTGATCGGCCACCTCATTGATCTTGCGGCGGCTCGAGCGCGCATGGTCGCGCAGCACTTCGAAGGCGGTGTTGCGGTCGGCCTGGAAGCGGCCCATCAGCAAGCCGACGGCGAGGCTGGTTTCACGGCCGGCGGCCAGGGCGGCATTGAGGTTCACTTCGGTGCGGCGCAGCTGGCGGATTTCATCGGCACGCGCCAGGCCCGCTTCGAAAGCCGGCATCAGGCGCGCGGCGTCGATCGGTTTGATCAAAAAGCCGACGGCGCCGAACCGGGCCGCCTGGCGGGCTGATTCGCCATCGGCGTTGGCGGAGAGGAACATGAACGCGACCGCGGTGTTTTCCTGCAGGTGGCGCGCCAGCTCCAGGCCGGACATGCCCGGCATGTTGATGTCGAGCAGAGCCAGGTCGGGTTCGCGCGCCTCGATCTTGCGGATGGCGTCGGCGGCGGAGACGGCGGTAACGGTGTCATAGCCGGCGTGGCCGAGCACTTCGGCAAGAAATTCCAGTAGCAGGGTGTCGTCGTCGACGAGCAGAATCAAGCGTTTGGCGTTGGCTGATGAGTTCATTGTCTGGGAATCGATCGTGGTCCACGTAAAATGATTATACGGCCTCCCAGCCTTGATGTAACATTTCGTCGGAGCATTTTTAGGTGCGCTGCCCCTGCTCTTTTCACCTATTTTTCTGCGATGACCGTCCCGCCCGATCCCCGCATTGTTGCCGCCGACCTCCTCGATGAAGTTGCCAAAGCCCGCCAGGCGGCGCCGCGCCCGGTGCCGTTGCTGCTGCGCTCGCCCGAACTGATGGCGCTCGATCCGGCCTTGCGAGTGCGCGTGCTGGCCCATGCCCGCCGCGCCACCGCCGCCGATCCGAAAACCCTGCTGGCGCTGGTGCTGTGGGGCGCCTGCATGCTGGCCCTGCTGTTTACGGCGGCGCCCTCGCAGCTGGGTCCGCTGCTGCTGGTCGGCTGGGTACCGGCGCTGCTGATCCACACCAACAATGTCCGCCGCGCGGCGCGCCGGCTGGCCCGGGACCTGGCCTGAAAAGCCGTTGCGGGCGGACCATCCGGCCAGTCGCGTCATCTATAATGGGGTTTTACTTTTTTCCCCTCTGCCCACACCATGGAATTAGCCAAGTCATTCGAGCCTGCCGATATTGAACAATTCTGGCGCACCGCCTGGGAACAGCGCGGCTATTTTGCCGCCACCATGGACGCCGACAAGCCCTCGTTCAGCATCCAGCTGCCGCCACCGAACGTCACCGGCACCTTGCACATGGGGCACGCCTTCAATCAGACCGTGATGGATGGCCTGACCCGCTACTACCGCATGCGCGGCTACAACACCGCCTGGGTGCCGGGCACCGACCACGCCGGCATCGCCACCCAGATCGTCGTCGAGCGCCAGCTCGATGCGCAGAAAGTGTCGCGTCACGATCTCGGCCGCGAAAAGTTCGTCGAGAAGGTGTGGGAGTGGAAGGAAAAATCCGGCAACATCATCACCGGCCAGATGCGCCGGCTGGGCGCCTCGGCCGACTGGGACCGCGAATACTTCACGATGGACGAGCCGCGCTCGAAAACCGTCACCGAAGTGTTCGTGCGCCTGTACGAGCAGGGCCTGATCTATCGCGGCAAACGCCTGGTGAACTGGGATCCGGTGCTGGGCACCGCGGTGTCGGACCTGGAAGTGGCGCAGGAAGAGGAAGACGGCTTCATGTGGTACATCCGCTATCCGCTGGCCGACGG
>JAQGNM010000290.1 GCA_028291845.1 Massilia sp.
AGAAGGCGTGGCGTTTTTGACCATCGGCGCGGGCGAATTCCAGACCGTAGTCGCGGTTCTGCACGCGCACCAGGGCGCCGCCTTTCAATGCTTCCTGGTCGGCGATTTTTTGCGGCAGGTCAAGCACGATCTGCTTGGCCGGATCGTCACCGAGCTGCATGGCGACACGCGCGCTGTTGGCGCGGCCCGGGGTCGGCGTGACTTCCAGGATTTGATAGGTGCCGTCGGCGCGGCGGTTGTTGTTGCCGTTGGAACTGTTGCTCGATCCGCCAAGCGAATCGGACACGCTGCCGCTGGACGCGGAGCCGGCGCTGGAGGCGGACGAGGCGACACTGTCGGCGTGCGCCTGGCAGGCAAGGCCCAGGGCGACAACAAGCATTGAGGCGCGCAGCGTGGCGGTCGAAAACATGGCAACTCCTGATTGGTTGAAGACGGCAAATATAGCAGAGCAGACCGCCGCTGGCGACCACCGAAAGGCAGTGTTACAAAGCGACGTTTCTTCCGAGCGACTCGTCGCCCTGCAGCGCCAGCGGCATGGCGCGCGCCCAGCGGTTCGACGACAGCGAGAAGGTCAAAGCGCGCACCTGGTGATACCAGCCGGCCGGCACGTACAGCATGTCGCCGGGCTCGACGATCACTTCGATCATCGAGGCTTGCCGCGCCAATGGAAATTGAATGAAATCGAGAGATTCCGGATCGACGGGCGAGCCGAACAGCAGAGGATTCGCTTCGCGGATATATAAAAATTCGTCGTGGTGCGGCGGGCACAAGAAAATCCGCTTGGTGCCCCAGATTTGCGCAAAGATGTTGTCGTCGAAGTCGCAGTGCAGCGGCGTGACCGTGCGCGCCGGACCGATCCAGAAACGCGGCGGGCCCATCTTGTCAAAATATGCGGGCCAGTGGCAGTGGCGGTTCAATTCCTGCAGGCCGAGGTTGCCGAGATAGGGCGGCAAGGCGGTTTCGTCGCGCGCGACCAGGTCGAGATATTGTCCCATCGTCATGTCGGCCATGGCGCGGTCGGCGGCGAAGGCGGTGTTGACGTAATCGCCGACGCGGGCGCGCACCGGGACGGCGCTCAATTGCTCGCGCAGCATGTCCGGCGGCATGGCCGTCAGCGGCCAGCGCGTGACCACGCCGTCGATCAGAAACGGCATGCCTTGCATCGCCTGTCGACGAAAGCCGGCGGCATCGAGTTTATGAAAGCGAGCAATGCCAGTCATCGCTGGCAACGCGTGCGCGGCCTGCCTGAGCGCGGCGCGCATGGCGTCGATCGAGGGCACCGCCCGGATCGCTGCATCCTTCTGTTCGCGGGCATGCTTCCTGGCGACGGCGTCGTCCGCCGATGCTGCGCCCGCCTGCCGCGGCGGCAAGCGCGATGGCGCCGCCAGCTTGTTATCCTCGGTCATGCAAAGCCGCTTTTTAATTGCTTTAAAGCTTCAAGTATAGCGTGGTGCGACATGGTGCTGCGCCGGCGCCGAGCGAGAATGGCGGCGAGGAGAGAAGTACGTGCAACAGGAATTGCTGCACGTCCCTGGTCAAGGATTACATGCCGCCGAAGCAAAGATACTTCATCTGCAGGTATTCGTCGATGCCGTATTGCGAACCTTCACGTCCGATACCCGACTCCTTGACGCCGCCGAATGGGGCCACTTCGTTGGATATCAATCCTTCATTGATACCCACCATGCCGCACTCGAGTTGCTCGGCGACACGCCACACGCGGCCGATGTCGCGCGAATAGAAATACGCAGCCAGGCCGTAACGGGTGTCGTTCGCCAGCGCCACGGCTTCGTCGTCCGTCTTGAAGCGGAACAGCGGTGCAACCGGCCCGAAGATTTCTTCCTGTGCGACAGCCATTGCCGTTGTCACATTGGTCAGCACAGTCGGTGCATAGAAGTTGTCGCCCGCGGCATGGCGTGCTCCGCCGGTGAGGACAGTTGCGCCCTTGGAGACTGCGTCGGCCACCAGAGTTTCCACCTTGTTGATCGCTGCCTGATTGATCAAGGGACCGATCACCACATCGGCTTCGAGGCCGTCGCCGACCTTCATGGCGCGGACCGCCTCTGCCAGCTTTTCCGCGAACTGATCGTACACCCCATCTTGCACGAGGAGGCGGTTGGCACAGACACAGGTTTGGCCGGCATTGCGGTATTTGGATGCAATCGCACCGCGTACTGCTGCATCGAGGTCGGCATCGTTGAATACGATGAACGGCGCATTGCCCCCGAGTTCCAGCGAAACCCGCTTGACCGTTTCGGAACATTGGGCCATCAGGCGCTTGCCGACCGGCGTGGAGCCCGTGAAGCTGAGCTTGCGCACGACCGGATTGGAGGTAAGTTCCTCGCCGACCGCCGCCGGGCGAGCAGTAGTGACGATGTTGAGCACGCCTTTCGGAATGCCGGCGCGTTCACCGAGTTCGGCCAGTGCCAATGCCGACAAAGGCGTCGCTTCAGCAGGCTTGACGACGGAAGTACAGCCGGCGGCAAGAGCCGGACCTACTTTGCGCGTGATCATGGCGATCGGGAAGTTCCACGGCGTAATTGCCGCGGTCACACCCACCGGCTGCTTGATGACGACCAGGCGTTTATCGCCCGACGGTGACGGGATGACGTCGCCGTACACGCGCTTGCCTTCTTCCGCAAACCATTCGATAAAGGAGGCGCCGTAGGCGACTTCGCCACGTGCTTCCGCCAAAGGTTTGCCCTGCTCCAGTGTCATGATGCGTGCCAGGTCTTCCTGGTTGGCCATGATCAGCTCAAACCAGCGGCGCAGAACAATTGCGCGTTCCTTGGCGGTCTTTGCCCGCCATGCCGGCAATGCTGCATCTGCCGCTTCGATGGCACGGCGCGTTTCAGCAGCGCCCATGTCCGGCACGTGGGCGATGGTTTCGCCATTGGCAGGATTGCGAATGGCATTCTTGCCTGCATTGTCGGCGTCAATCCAGCTGCCGTTCACATAGGCTTGTTGTTTGAAGAGGCCAGGATCCTTGAGTTGCATGTTGTCTCACAAAAAAGTTAGATCAATAGACTGAACGATAGATCGCGAGTGCGTCCTCGTAGCTCACGTCGCGCGGGTTGTTGACGAGCAGGCGCTGCACATTCATCGCGTCTTTCGCCAGCATTTCCAGATCGGATTCCGGCACGCCCGCACTCTTCAGGTCTTGCTCGAAAGGCATCTCTGACACAAGCGCCCGGATTGCGTCGATAAATGCATCGCTTGCCTGCACGTCATTGACGAAATCATGACCCGGCAAAATGGCGCGGGCCAGTTCCGCATACAAGGGTGCAGCAGCATTACGGTTGAACTCGAGTACCGGCACCAGCACCAGCGCATTGCTCAGGCCGTGCGGCAGGTGATAGTGTCCGCCGAGCGGATAAGCCAGCGCATGTACTGCCGCGACAGGCGCATTGGCGAAGGCCATGCCTGCAAACAGCGAGCCGAGCAACATGGCCTCGCGCGCGTCGGCGTCGGCGCCGTTGTGAATGACAGTACGGATGTTGTTGTACAACATGGTAAGGGCACGCACGGCAAGCGAGTCCGACAGCGGATTTTTCTTGTGGCGCGTGGTGTAGGACTCGATTGCATGGACCATCGCATCGACGCCTGTCATGGCAGTGACGCGCGGCGGCAAGCCGAGCGTCAGCAGGCTGTCGAGCAGCGCCACATCCGGATACAGCAAAGGCGAAACAACGCCTTTCTTCTCGTTGCTTGGTGTAGTGAGGATAGAGATTGCAGTCACTTCCGATCCCGTACCCGCCGTGGTCGGTACCTGTATGAGCGGCAGACGCGGGCCGCGCGCCAGGCCGACACCATAGATTTCAGGCAGCGCCTGAGGCGTCTTCACCAATAGCGCAACCAGCTTGGCGGTGTCCATGGAGCTGCCGCCGCCGAAGCCGATCACACCGTCCACGCCTGCGTTACGCGCCAGATCGACTGCTGCCACGACGCTGCCTTCAGGTGGATCGGCCAGGACGTCGGAGAATACCGTTGCCTTGATGCCCGCAGCGGCGAGGCTTTCCAGGGCACCAGCGAGCAAGCCGGACTCATGCAGGAAGCGATCGGTCACCACAAACATGTGGCTTACCCCGAGCTGGGATGCCAGCGAACCAAGTTGCTTGGAAGCGCCCTGTTCGCAGACGATTTTTGGAGTTGTTTCAAATATGAATTGGGACATCTGAATTCTCTTTTACGGAAGCACTGATTCATTCTGGCGGATGGAATCGGTCACGCAAAAAGTGCTCAGCAAGGCGCAACACCGCAGTCATGCCGGGGCATGGCGAGGATTTGCAACGCAGCTGAGCGCTTTTTTCGTGTGCCGAGTCCGCCGTCATGAATTAATCAGTGCTTCCTCAGGTTAACCGGCAGTAACGACGCCACGTTCGATACGGAACACGTGGTCGACGAGGTCGGCGGAATGGGCGTCGTCGGATTCAGACAAGATGATGGACATGCCTTCTTTGCGCAGCGTTGCGATAACTTCCGTCAGGCGACGCGACAACACCGGCGCCACGCCTTCGAATGGTTCGTCGAGCAAGAGCAATGTGCGGCCCGGCATCAGCGCACGCGCAAGCGCCACCAGCTTCTGCTGGCCGCCGGAAAGCTGAAGCGCACGGCGCTCACGGAACTCCCTGACTTCCGGCATCAGGCTGTAAATCCATTCGAGACGCTTGGCCGCATCGGGAATATTGTTGGCCCATGCCGGCAGCAGCACGTTTTCCTCTACCGTGAGCGAAGGAATCAGGCGGCGGTCTTCCGGCAGGTAGCTGATGCCACGCGAAGCACGGCCGTGCGCCGCCACCTTGAGCAGGTTTTCACCAGCCACTTCCATCTTCCTGGCCTCGACTTGCATCAGCCCCATGATGGAGCGCATCAGCGTGGTCTTGCCTGCGCCGTTGCGGCCGATGAGTCCGACCATGCTGCCTTTTGGCACGTCCATGCATACATCGCGCAAGATAGGAATACGTTCGATAGCAACGTTCAGGTTTTGAATCGAGAGCAATGGCTGGCTCATGTTGTTTTTCCTTCCAGAATCTGTGCAGGAGCTTTGTGCCGACCGATGACCAGTTCCTGCACGCGGTCGTTGCCGAGCACATCGGCAGGCGCGCCGTCGGCGATGATTTCGCCGCTATAGAATGCGAGGATGCGGGATACGTAACGCGCAACGATTTCCATGTCATGTTCCACGAACAGAACGGTGGTGCCGTGGTGGCGCACCGCTTTCATCACGGTATCCATGAGCGGGAATTTTTCTTCGACGCTGACCCCGCTGGTCGGCTCGTCGAGCAGCAGCATGCGCGGGTTACTGACCAGGGCCATGGCGATATCGATCAGCTTGCGTGCGCCCTGCGGAATGGCGCTGACCAGGGCGTGGGCCAGATGGCCCACGCCAAACTCATCAAGAATTTCGAGTGCGCGGCGGCGTCGCGCCGGCGTGTCGTAAGCTGCCATGAAAGACGGCCGTGGACTTTCCGCCGATACCAGCGCCACCAGGACGTTGTCCAGCACGGTCAGTTGCGGAAACAGCTGCGCCACCTGGAACGAGCGCGCCATACCCATGCGGGTGATCTCACGGGAGGCGCGGCCGATGATAGGCTGGCCTTCAAACAGGATCTTGCCGCCTGACGGCGGCAGGTAGCCGGTGACCATGTTGATGAAAGTCGTCTTGCCGGCGCCGTTGGAGCCGATCACGCCGACCACTTCTCCCTTATTGATACGCAAATTGATATCGCGCGCGGCAACCACCGCGCCAAAGGTGCGCTGTAGATCGATGGTTTCGAGAATTGCACTCATGCTTTCACCTTGGCAGTATTGCTGGCATTTGTTTCAACGGCTGGCTCCGCACCAGCTTTACGGCGTTTTCCGACCAGGCTCCACAAGCCTTTCGGCAGGAAGATGACCAGGATCAGCAGCACGCTGCCGAGCATCATTTGCCACGTATGGGGCGCTTCCTGGATGGCGAAAGTACGCACCGCGGCAAACACGAAGGCAGCAATGAACGCCGCTGCCACATGGCCGGTGCCGCCGAGAATGGCGATGAACACGAATTCGCCGGAGGTGGTCCAGACCGCCATGTCCGGATCGATATGGCCGGTGGCCAGCGCAGTCAGGCCGCCGCCCAGTGCCGAGATGGCTGCAGCAAAGACGTAATTGGCGTGGATGACACTGTGCGGCGAGACGCCAAGGTACTCGACACGCACCTCGTTTTCCCGGATCGCTTCCGAAATCAGGCCCAGGCTCGATTTCATCAGGCGGTGGAACACGATTGCAGCCGCGGCGCTGACACCCACCGTCAGCAGGAAGACCACCCGCTTGGCTGTATCAGGTGACGGCGCCCAGCCGAGGTAAGTCGGCATCGAAACGTTAAAGCCGTCGGTCGAGCCGAGTGCGGAAGACTTTACCAGCACGCCGAACAGCACCATGGACAATGCCATGGTCAGCATCGCAAAGAAGATGTCGCGATAGCGCGCCATCAGCAAACCGAAGACGGCGGAAAACGCCACCGCGACAGCCACGCCGATTGCCAGCAAGGCAAAAGCGTCGTTCACGCCCAGATGCTGCATCGCGAGGCCGGCCGCGTAGCCGCCTACGCAATAAAACAGTGCCTGGCCGAAGGTCACCAGACCAAGACGCATCTGCAGCACAACGCCTAGCACCACCAATGCCTTGGCGAATGCCAGCGTCAGCAAGAAGCTCAGCCAGTCGGGCGACAGGAAACCGCCGACGGCGATGACGGCAGCCGCAGCTAATAATGAAAGTTCAGTACGCATAATGTTAGATCTTCCTTGCAAGAATCTGTCCGAACAGGCCCTGCGGACGCACCGCCAGCACAAAAAACATGACGCCATAGATGACGAACAGCTCGACCTCCGGTGCGAGATGGACCGCAAACGACCTACTCATGCCGACCAGAAGTGCGCCAACAGCGGCGCCGCCGATACTGCCCAGACCGCCGACCACGACCACCGCGAAGGCGAGCACGATGACCTCGACGCCGATACCCGGCGTCACCGAGATGGTCGGCGCGGTCAATGCACCGGCCAATGCGCCGAGCACAGAACCAATGACGAAAGTCACGGCAAACATCACATTGACGTTCACACCCATGGCCATTGCCACTTCGCGGTCATGGATCACGGCGCGCAACAGGCGGCCTTTGTTGGTGCGGTTCAGCGCATACCATGCGATCAGGCCGACGATGACGGAGACGACCACCAGTGAAAGGTCATAGTTGGCGAAGCTGAGCGCATCGCCGATCGCGCTTTGGCCGAGCAGGCGATACGGTTGATACGCGAAATAAGGATCGACACCCCACAGCAGCTTGGTGGCATCTTCGAGAATGAGCAGCAAGGCGTAGGTGACGATCACCATCAGCGTTTCATCGCGGCCGCGCATGAAGCGCAGCAGACCTTGCTCGATAACTATTCCAACCACCAGTCCGGCGACCAGCGCGCAGCCAAGCAGCATCGCATAGCTCCAGTAAGGCGATGAGTCGCCGTCGCCGTTGAAGTACCAGCCTACCAGCGAGGCGGCACTGTAAGCGCCGATCGCATAAAAACTGCCGTGCGCCATGTTCAGGATGCGCATCACGCCGTAGATCACGGTGAGGCCGGCGGCGATGAGGAACAGCCAGGATGCATAGATCATCCCGTCTATAAGGATTGCAAATAGGGTATTCATAGGTTCATAGTATTTTGTAGAGAGGCGAGCGTCTCTGCCGCATGTGGCGGAGGCTGACGCCGCTATTAAGCAGTGTCGGAGATGAGGGGGCTTGCAAGTGCAAAGGCATGGCAAACACCTTCAGCCCTGCCCTCTCCCCGCCTGCGGGAGAGGGCGCGAACCATGAACGCAGCAGGTATTTTCGAAAACTGTTACTTACCTGCCAGCATCACACTGCATTACTTGCACTTGGCGCCCGGCATACCGGCCTTGATCCAGTCGGTGGCAGAGGTGCCATCCGGCGGCATCAGGCATTCGGCGGCATAGCTCTTGACCTTGGTCACAGTGCCCTTCTTGGTCTTCGGGTCGTAGTGGTACTCGCCATAGGTGACGCCTTGCACTGCCTGGTGGCCACCGGCGCTCGACATGCGCACCGTGCCGCTCGGGGCTTCATAGGTCAGGCCCTTCATGCCTTCGATGAGATTGTCCGAGGTCGGCATGCTGTTCGCCTTGGCAGCCTTCTCCGCGCCAGCCTTGACCGCGAGGATTGCCTGAGCCATCTTGTAGGCAGGGTAGGTCGGCGATTCCTTGAACTGCGCGGTGAACTTTGGTCGGAACCAGTCGTTCAATGCGTTCTTCGGAGCGAAGATGCCGAACGGGCCGCGTGCACCGATGATCACGCCGTTGGGCACCTTGTCCTTGAAGCGTTCGACGCCGGTATCGCCACAGGTCAGCGCAACCGGGGCCTTGTCGAACAGGCCGCGGGCGGAGCCTTGCAGCATCAGCGCTTCCATGTCGCCACCCCAGAAACTGGAGTGGATCAGATCAGGCTTGGCGACCGACAGCGCGGAAATTTCGGCGCCGTACTGGCCCTGCATTACTTTCGGCCACTGCTCGGAGCTCACCTTGATTTCAGGCTTGAGGTGCTTGAGCGTCAGGATAAAATCGTTCCATGAATCCTGGCCGAAAGAATAGTTCTGCTGGATGCTGGCGACCGTCTTCAGATTGGGACGGGTTTCCGCGACATAGCGTGCCAGCGCGACGTTGTCGACGACTGCGTCGAGACCGGCACGGAAGGTGTACTTCGGCGACTTGACGGTTTCGAACAGGCGCGAGGTGCCGCAGTCGAAGAACACGGTCGGCGTCTTCAATTCTTCTGCCACCGGAGCGATCGCCAGGCAGTCGCCGGACGAAATATAGCCGACCACGGCATCGACCTTCTGACGCTGCACCAGGTTGCGGAATTCCTCGACCTGCTTGGTGGCACCGCCATTTTCATCGATGAGGACGATTTCGATTTCCATGCCGTTGATGCCCTTCTTGTTGTAGGGGCCCGGCATCGTGCCTGCATTCAAGGCTTCCACGGTCAGCTTGGCGGCATTGGCAGCCGGCACGCCGAACGGGCCCGCGGCGCTGCCCGACAGGAAGGTGACGATGCCGAGGCGGAACTTGCCGTTTTCAGCTGCGTGTGCGGCCGGAGCAAAGACTGTCGACACAGCCAGAGAGACGGCGGCGACTGCAAGGCCTGCCTTGCGTACGGATGGGCGTTGAACACTCATGAAACTACTTCTCCTTTAGTTATGGTTTTACTGCTGGCGGTTTTGCGCGGGCAAGCGCCCGGCGTTTTTGAATCAGGTCAGTGGGTGGACGCAGGTCCTCGGCGGGGTAAACGGTCCAGTTGGACAGCATCACCTCCGCCGGCGGGAAATCATGGTTGGGAACGACTTCCCCGATGGCTTGCGCTTGCAAGATCTGGTGCGTCTGCGGGTCGATGTAGGAGCTGTAGCCTTGCGGGTCTTCCGGCAGGTTTAACTTCATCCCTTCCAGGGTTGAAATCAATTTTTCGGTACTGGCCTGCTTGCCGGCGATTGCCAGCGCCCGGCCAATGGCCATGATGCCGCTGTATGCGCCTTGCGCGACATAGGTGGGGTAGCGGCCTTCGAGCCGGTGAAAATCGGCGACGAACTGGCGGTTACGCGGCGTGTCCGGCCAGTTGTTGTGATGCCGGGCCGAAAGGATCAATCCGCTTGGCGCCTCCGCCCCCAGCGATACCAGCGTGTCATAGCTGCCGCCGGTATCGAAATTGGCAATGCGCATTTTCGTGTTCAGTCCGCTGGACGCCGCCTGTTTGATGAAGGTGACAAAGTCCCCTCCCCACAATCCGACCACCGCAATATCGGCCTTGGTTTTTGCAACTTGCTCGATGTACGTGGAGTAATCCGGCTCATACAGTTTTGTCCAGTATTCACCGGCAACCTGGTATTTCACGCCGAGGCGGTCGAGGTTGCTCCTGAGGTCACGCCACGAAATATGGCCGTAGTCGTAGTCCGATCCGAGAAATACCAGGCGCTTCCACCCGGTCTTCTTTTGCAGGTCGGCGAGATAACGCGCGCCTGCCGCCATCGAGGAGTAGGTGTCGTTGGACAGCCGGAAGTAGTAGCGGTGGAATTCCTCGATGGTCAGCCGCGATGAGGCATGGTCGGTACCGATCATCAGTACCTGCCTTGCCTTCGCCACGCGGCTGACTGCCTGTGCCACTCCGGAGCTGATGATGCCGCACAGGAAACGGGCATGATCGTGGCTGACGTACCCTTCGGCGATGCGCTGTGCGAAGGAAGCCTTGGAGCGGTCGTCCTCGATCAGGATGCGCAGCTTCGGCGCATCCTTCGCGCCCAGTTGGGATTGCAGGTCGGCCAATGCCACCTTGATGCCGCCTATGCTGTCGCGACCGTAGAGTGCGCCGCGGCCAGTCAGGGGAAACATGCAACCGACGACTGCATCGGCCTGGTCTGCCGGAGCGCCAAGCTCGATACGCGCTTGCGCCTCACCGGAAGCTGCCAGCAGGATGCTCGCGCCGATGCAGGCCGATACCGCGAACTCGCGGGTCAGCCATTCGAAGCGGCAAGTTACGCGGCTTGAAAGGGTTGATCTGAACATGGGTCTCCTCCTGGCGAAGATCAAAAAGGCAGCATTTTCGTCGATGCATTGCGCTAGTGCTCTGGGCGGCACTTGATGATTCGCTTGCCTCAACTAACGCAAGGAGTGTGCCAGCTATTGCATGAACGAAAGACGCGGCCATCAAGCTGCGAACACACGGGGAAAACTGTGTCCGGCGGGGCAATGCTCGCGGACGGCGAGCGCGGAGCGAGCGCCCCACCGAGCGATTTGCGCTCAAGCCTATTGACGAAATGAGCGGAAAGCGCTCAAACTTGCGGTATGGAAATTACATACCTTCGCTGACATATCGGCAGTCTCTAATTGCTGTTAACTGGCGGCGGGCGAAACTGCATGGCATTCAGCGTCGAAGCTTGGAGGCACGTTCTTTGCATGCAGGTAAAACACGCATGCCCCCAGCAGCACTCGCCCACATCCGATGACCATCAAGACAAGCATCATTCGCCGTTACCTCATCCTGTCCTTGCTGGCATCGGCCATCCCGGTGGTCTGGGTCGGCCTGTTGTACGACAGGTTTTCCGA
>JAQGNM010000305.1 GCA_028291845.1 Massilia sp.
CGATTGCCGCCAACGGCACGCCGGTGTTCGCCGTCAAGGGCGAAACCCTCGACGAATACTGGGATTATTCGCACCGCATTTTCGAGTGGCCCGGTGAAGGGGTGTATTCGAACATGATCCTCGACGACGGCGGCGATGCCACCTTGCTGCTGCACCTTGGCACCCGCGCCGAGTCCGACATCAGCCTGCTCGACAATCCCGGTTCGGAAGAAGAGATCTGCCTGTTCAATTCGATCAAGCAGCACCTGGCAAAAGATCCGCACTGGTACTCCAAGCGCCTGCCGCACATCATGGGCGTTACCGAAGAAACCACCACCGGCGTGCACCGCCTGATCCAGATGCACAAGGAGGGCAAGCTCGCCTTCCCGGCCATCAACGTCAACGACTCCGTCACCAAGTCGAAATTCGACAACCTGTACGGCTGCCGCGAATCGCTGGTCGACGGCATCAAGCGCGCCACCGACGTCATGATCGCCGGTAAGGTCGCCGTCATCGCCGGTTACGGCGACGTCGGCAAGGGCTCGGCGCAGGCCATGCGCGCCCTGTCGGCGCAAGTGTGGGTTACCGAAATCGACCCGATCTGCGCCCTGCAGGCAGCGATGGAAGGTTTTAGAGTTGTCACGATGGATTATGCAGCTGAACACGGCGACATTTTCGTCACCTGCACCGGCAACTATCACATCCTGACCGAACAGCACATGCTGGCCATGAAAGACCAGGCCATCGTTTGCAACATCGGTCACTTCGACAATGAAATCGACGTCGCCTCGCTCAAGAAATACGAGTGGGACAACATCAAGCCGCAGGTCGACCACATCATCTTCCCATCGGGCAAGCGCATCATCCTGCTGGCCGAAGGCCGCCTGGTCAACCTCGGCTGCGGCACCGGCCACCCGTCGTACGTGATGAGCTCGTCGTTCGCCAACCAGACCATCGCCCAGATCGAACTGTTCGCCAACATCGACAAGTACCCGGTCGGCGTGTATGTGCTGCCCAAGCACCTCGACGAGAAAGTGGCGCGCTTGCAGCTCAAAAAGCTCAATGCCCAGCTGACCGTGCTGACCGACGAGCAAGCCGCGTACATCACGGTGAGCAAGGAAGGTCCGTACAAGCCGGACACGTATCGCTATTAATCGGTAAACAGCGGTAAACGCAATAAAAGGGCGCGGCAATCGCTGCGCCCTGTATGTCCCCATTCATTCAACGAGGCCCCCATGCGCTTGATCCTGACCTGGATTATCAACGCCGTCGCCCTGATGGCACTGCCTTACCTGATGCACTCCGTCACCGTCACCAATATCGGCACCGCACTGATCGCCGCCCTCGTGCTGGGCCTGGTCAACACCCTGATTCGTCCCGTGCTGGTCATCCTCACCTTGCCGGTCACCTTCCTGTCGCTAGGCCTGTTTATCCTGGTCATCAACGCCTTGTTGTTCTGGGGCGTGGCGCATCTGGTCGATGGTTTCCATGTGGCCGGATTCTGGTCGGCATTCCTCGCCGCGATTCTCTACAGCGTGATTTCCTGGGCCCTGTCGACCTTATTGCTGCGCAAGGGTGACGATTAAACATGGACACCACCAATTTCAGTATCGAGTTTTATCCGCCGAAGACGCCGGAAGGTGCGGAAAAGCTGCGCGTGGCGCGCGCCAAACTGGCGGCGCTGGGTCCTAAATATTTTTCGGTCACCTTCGGCGCCGGCGGCAGCACCCAGCAGGGCACCCTCGACACCGTGCGCGAGATCCTCGCCGAAGGCCATGTCGCCGCGCCCCACCTGTCCTGTGTCGGCGGCTCGCGTGCCTCGATCCGCGACGTACTGCAACAATTTAAGGATACCGGCATCAAGCGGGTGGTCGCCCTGCGCGGCGATTTGCCAAGCGGCTACGGCGGCGGCGGCGAATTGCGTTACGCCAGCGAACTGGTCGAATTCATCCGCCAGGAAACCGGCGACTGGTTTCATATCGAAGTAGCGGCGTATCCCGAAATGCACCCGCAAGCGCGCTCGCCCCAGGACGATCTGAACAATTTTGTTCACAAGATCAAGGCCGGCGCCAACGCCGCCATCACCCAGTATTTTTATAACGCCGACGCCTATTTCAGATTTGTCGACGAAGCGAACAAGCTGGGTGTGACCGTGCCGATCGTCGCCGGCATCATGCCGATCACCAATTACACCCAGCTGATGCGCTTTTCCGACATGTGCGGCGCCGAGATCCCCCGCTGGGTCCGGCTGAAACTGGCCAGCTTCGGCGACGACAGCGCCTCGATCAAAGCCTTCGGGCTCGATGTGGTCACTGACTTGTGCGAAAAATTATTAAAAGGCGGCGCACCCGGCCTGCACTTCTATAGCATGAACCAGGCGGGGCCAACCACGGCCCTGTGGGAACGGCTGGCGGCGCGCTAGTTGCCGCTGATGCACGCGCGCGTGCGCGCGCCTGCGATACGCACGACTTCACGTAATCCACGGTTTTTTACGCCCGGTCGCTGCTATTGCGCACTCTGTCGCACAAGTGACGCTCTCGCCCGGCTCTGTTGTTATTGTTTTTTTATCAATAACTGATTCGGGGTGGGGCATGCACAAAACTATCATTGGGCGCCGGCGCGCTGCCACACTGCTGTTTGCGCTGCCGCTGGCAAGCCTGTGGGCGGCGCCGCGCGCCGTATCGGTGGCCAACGCGGCCGTCGATACGGCGGTCAAGGCCGCGGCCGCGGTGTTCATGGCCGATGCCCGCGCCGTCGGCCTGTCGGTGGGCGTCATCGAGGCTGGAAACCTCCACACTCATCATTTCGGCAGCGTCAGCAAACGCCGTAAGCGTCGCGCCGACGACCGCACGCTGTACCCGATCGCCTCGCTGACCAAGACTTTTACGGGCGCCCTGCTGGCGCAAGCGCAACGCGACGGCAAGCTCAAGCTGGACGACGATATCCGCGCATACCTCGACGGCGATTACCCGAACCTGGCGTTCGGCGACACCCCGATCCGCATATCACGGCCGACATGCTCGCCAATGCGCGCTGGCAGCTGGCGGAACAGGACGAGGTGGTGCGCTTGTCGCACCAAGCAAGCTACCGGAACGACGAGTATGCCGTCGGCTTGAACTGGCAAATGGTCGCCAGCGGCAAGCACCGCGTGATTTTCCAGGACGGCTCGATCCCCGGCTACGCCTGCCTGCTGGTGCTGCATCCCGATAGCGCGATCGCCATCGTGCTGCTGTCGAATGAAATCGACCGGGATACGGCCCGGCGGCTGGCGATTGTCGCCAACAGCATTACGGGAGCCATCGACAAAGCGGCGCTATTGCTGCCGTTGGATTGATGGGGCAGCGGTTCGGATGGCCAGCGGCGGCGGGCGACCACGCGGTCAGTGCCCACGATCAAACACAAGCTGATCATGGACGAAATGCACGCTCAGCTTGCTATACGCTTGTGGGCGTGCGGAGTTTCTCGCTTTGAGGCGGGAGCAGCTACTACAGATGAACTTGTGTTCGATAGTGGCACTGACCCTGCGGCTCGCGCCCGGCGTAAAGGCTGGTCCGCTCGATAATCTGTCCGGTCTACGATCGATACTCGGCCCGGACTAATGTGGCGCCCCAATCATTCTCATCGGGTTTCTCCGCTCACCTGCCGAGGTTGGTAACACGAAACAGGTACCAACATTCTCTCCAAAAGTAACTTTCCGAAAATAAATATTGGTTGATCGGCCATTGATACACAGCTAATCTCAATCAAAGTCAGCAGTTATATTTATCGATTGTTAGCGACCTTGGGAGCGCGTTGATGTTTTATTTGGTCCGTCACTTTGTAGTTCGTTGTACCAAAACCAGCAGCGGTATCGGACTCTTATTCAGCGTGTTTTCGGTAACATCTAGCGCGCTGGCGCAAACAAGCTTCAGCGAACAATCGAGCTTGATCAAGGCGCCAAATGCGATTGCTCGAATTGGCGCGGACCTGTTCGGCGATTCGGTCAATTTGTACCAGGGAAGTCTGGAGTTTTTGCATACCGACGTAAGCTTGAGGGGCAACAGCCAACTGCCGGTGGCGTTTCAACGTCGCCTCGTTGGGGGGCAGCAGCCTTACAGCATTCGCCAGCAGGGGGTGATGGGCAACTGGCAGCTGGATATTCCGCATCTTTATGGCATTTTTGCCGCCCCAGATGGTTGGAAGACCGAGGGCGCCGCCGGCACATCCGTACTGCGCTGCTCCGACTTTGCGCCACCGCCTCCCGCCATTTATTCCAGCGCCGCATGGGACGCATCCGAGTTTTGGAACGGCAATTACTTGCATGTTCC
>JAQGNM010000371.1 GCA_028291845.1 Massilia sp.
CGGCGGCGCCAGCGGCGGATTCGGCATCGACGACTTGCCTGCCGGCCAGTTGACCGGCCTCGGTTTCATTGACGACCAGCACATCGACGCCGGCGATCAGGCTGTCGGGCAAGGCGCTGGGCGCGGGAGAAGGATTGAACACGATGCGCACGCCGGCGGCGCGGGCAATGTCGAACGCCCGGATCACGCTGTCGGTGGGCGACTCGAGCTGGCAGATCAGCCAGCTGGCGGCGGCGATCAGGCCGGCGGCGGCATCGACCCGCTCCACCGTCAGCGCCTCGTTGGCGCCGGCCACGTAGACGATGCTGTTGGCGCCGGCCGCATCGACCAGGATGCCGGCCACGCCGGTGGGCAGGTCGGCGATGCCGATGGCGCCGCAGTCGACGCCGTCGGCGGCCAGGCCGCGCAGCGCGGCCGAACCGAAGCTGTCAGCGCCGACCATGCCGACAAACGCGACGGCGGCGCCTTGCCTGGCGGCGGCCACCGCCTGGTTGGCGCCCTTGCCACCGGCCACTTGCCGAAAGCCGCTGCCGGTCAGCGTCTCGCCCATGGCTGGCAAGCGCGGCGTGGCGAAGACCAGGTCCATATTGATCGACCCGAGCACGGTGATGCGCGGCGCCGCCGGCACGCCCACGGCAGCGCGCTCGCCGCGGTGGGGCGAGTTGTCGTGCGCGTTGTCGTGCGCATTGCCGTTGCCGACGCCGTCGCTGAAAACCGGGGCGCTGCCCTGGTGCTGCTGATGATTCAAGATGTCCCCGCTGTTTTTATGACGCCGCTCGCTCGCCTGCCTGATGTTACTGCTGTCGGCAAGCAAACAGCCTCGCTATTCTGACGTATTTACGCCATTCGTCGCTGTTTTTTCTGATGAGCGCAAACGATTGCGCAATCGATTGCGTGATTGAACACCCAGCGGCACATTAAGTCAATTGATAATCGATAAGGATGTGGTGTTATTGCAGCAATGTAATCAGCTAAGCGATCAAGCTGGCCGGCAGGCGCGCCTGGCGGCACGCTGCTGCTGTCGGGCTTTGTTTGAGTCAGTGTGAGCGCGGCGGGGCGGTCGACTGGCGCTCCACCAGGGTGGTGTGCAGCAGCTCGCGGCGCAGCGGCAGATGCTCGCCGCCGGTTCTTGCAATCCGCGCCAGCAGCAACTGGGTAATCAGTTCGCCCATCGCGTATTTCGGCTGCGACATGGTGGTCAGGCGCGGGGTGGAATACGACGCCAGGGCGATGTCGTCGTAGCCGATCACCGACAAATCCTCGGGCACGCGCACTTTCGCTTCGGCGGCGGCGCAGATGCCGCCGATGGCCATCAGGTCGTTGCTGGCGAAAATCGCCGTGGGCGGCGTCGGCAATTGCAACAATTGGCGGAAGGCATTGAAACCGCCTTCGCTGGTGAAATCGCTGTGCACCAGGCAGGCCGGGTCGAAGGCAATATCGGCCTCGCGCAGCGCCTGCAGGTAGCCGGCCACGCGGTCGCGGCTGGGCTGCAGGTCGGCCGGGCCGGACACGCAGGCGATGCGGCGGTGGCCCAGTTCGACCAGATAGCGGGTGGCGAGATAACCGCCCTCCTCGTGATTCGATTCAATAAAATCGGCTTCGACGCCGGCCACTTCGCGGTCGACCAGCACCATCGGCACGCTGGCCGTGCTGAGCAGTTCGGCCAGGGTGGCGTCGGCGCCGCTGGCGACCAGGATCAGGCCGTCGATGCGTTTTTCCAGCAATACCCGCAGGTAGGCCGCCTGTTTCACGGGATCGTCGTAGGCGTTGCACAGGATGATGTTGTACGACAATTTGAATGCCGCATCCTCGATCCCCTGGATCAGTTCGGCAAAATAGGGGTTGGAGCTGTTCGGCACCATCATGCCGATGGTGTGGGTGCGGTCGTTTTTCAGGCTTCGGGCCACCGCGCTGGGGATGTAGCGGGTCTCGGCGATGATGCCCAGCACGCGCTCGCGCACCTCGGCGCTGACCTTGCGGGTGTTGTTGATGACGTGCGATACCGTCGAGGTCGACACCCCGGCGCGTTCGGCCACCTGTTTCATCGTTGCCATGCTCTCTCCCGTGACTGCGCGATTATGCCGTACCTGAGAGAAATGTTGCAAAAATCATTTGTCGCCCTGTAAAAATTATTCGCCTGCCATCGCGCGCTGGCGCGGCAGCGGCTGCAGGCTTTGATACAGCAGGTTCGAATAATCGACGATCGGCTTGCGCGGGTCGCTCGGCGCGCCCACCGGCAGATGCTGGGTCATCAACACCGCCACCAGGCGTTCGCGCGGATCGATGGTGTACCAGGTGCCGCCGGCGCCGGACCAGCCGAACTGGCCGTCCGAACCGAGCCGGCCGCGGCGGGCGGCATCGACCACCACCGAGCCACCCAGGCCAAAACTCTCGCCGGGATTGAGACCGGCGATCGGCATCGACAGTTGGGTCAGGTGATTGCGCATCATCAGTTCGACGCCCTTGCGACTGAGCACGCTCACGCCATCGAGGCTGCCACCGTTGAGCAGCATCTGGGCAAAGCGGGCATAATCGGCCGCCGTCGAGTACAGGCCGCCGGCGGCGCTGAAATAAGGGCGCATGCGTTCGCCGGGCGCCGGCAATTCGCCGGGCTGGCGCGGCGCTTCGACCAGGCGGCCGGCGGCATTTGTCACGGTCATGGCGGCGATGCGCCCCCGTTGAGCGGGCGCCACCTCGAATCCGGTGTCGGGCATGCGCAGCGGTTCGAACAGGCGGGTGCGCAGAAAATCGTCGAAGCGCATGTGGGCGGCGATCTCGACAATTCTCGCCGCCACCTGGGTCGCCACGCCATCGTAGTGAAACTCGCGGCCGGGATCGTGGCCCAGCGGCGTTTTGGCGAGGCGCTCGACGTAGCCGGCCAGGTCGGCCGCGCCGCCGACGTCGGCGCGCATGAACATCGCGGTGGCGGGATCGTCGGGCGCACCGTACACGGCGAATCCGGCCGTGTGGGTCAGCAGCTGCCTGACCGTGATGGGGCCGGCCGCCGGGCGCGCGACGCCGCCGTCGATCACCTGCATGGTTTTAAATTGCGGAATGAAGCGCGCTACCGGATCTTCCAGGCCGATTTTGCCCTCCTCCACCAGCATTATGACGGCCGCGGCGGTGACGGTCTTGCTCATCGAATAGATGCGAAAGATGGCGTCGCTTTTGAGTTTTTCGGTTCGCCCGATGTCGCGGTAGCCGTAGGCGGCGACATCGACAATCACGCCATCGCGGGCGATCAGGGAGACGGCGCCGAGGTAGCGGGCGCCGGCCGGCGCGGTCATCTCCTCCAGATAGCGGTGCAAACGTTCGAGGCGGTCGCTGGCGACGCCGTGCTGCTGTGCCAGCCGTGGGTCGGCAAAAGCGGGGGCGCCGAGCAGGGCGACGCTGAGGGCGAGACAGGTGAAAGTGGTTTTCATCGATGGCAATAAGCAAACGCGGGCGTTGCAGACTGGCGTAAATTGGCCTGCCCGTCAAGCCCGCCGGCGCGGCGGCGCCCACCACCAGCTGGCGGCGACCAGCAGCGCAAATGTCGAATAGACGGCGATGAACACCCACGGCGGCGCCTGGTAAAACAATAATTTTCCCAGCCAGTAGCCGATGAAGTCGCCGTCGTAGCTGGCTTGCCCGCCTTGATAGCGCAGCCACTGTTCGAGCGTGGTCAAGGGGCATACGAGGCCGAACCAGGTTTGTACGGCGACATAGACCATGGCGGACAGGTGCAGCGCACGCAACCACAATGCGCGGATCCACGACCAGCCGGCGGCGGCGCCGATCAGGATCAGCAGCTGGCCGACGACGATAAAGGCGACCACGCCGACGTGGGCGATCAGGACGGCGTTAGCGAGGAAGCGGTAGTTCATAGCCGCAAGGATATCAGCAGCACCGGGGACTGGCGCCGCAGGTGCCTCGGCGGCCCCGCCTGTCCCCATTCTGGCCAGCCACCAAACCAAACAGTACCGATGTTTTCTGTCCGCAGATACGGTGTCGGCATAAAAAAAAGGGGTCAGGCACGCAGTGCCAGACCCCGATTCTAAAGCGCCGCGCGATGAGCGCGGGCACTTACAACATTATTGCAGCTTGATTTCGACGTCCACGCCAGCCGGCAGATCCAGCTTCATCAGCGCATCGACAGTCTTGTCGGTTGGGTCGACGATGTCCATCAGGCGCTGGTGGGTACGGATTTCGAACTGGTCGCGCGAGGTCTTGTTGACGTGCGGGGAACGCAGCACGTCGAAACGCTGGATACGGGTCGGCAGAGGAACCGGGCCCTTGACGACGGCGCCGGTGCGCTTGGCGGTTTCGACGATTTCCAGGGCCGACTGGTCGATCAGCTTGTAGTCGAATGCTTTCAAGCGGATACGGATTTTCTGATTTGGTGCGGACATGATATTTCCTCTAAAGAGCGAACCAAGCTTATCGCTTGGCAATATATGGGAGAGACATTATACGATGAAAACAAAGGCAGAGGCCGTGAGGCCTCTGCCTTTTTCATGCTACTGCCGAATTAATACAACGAATTACTTCGAAGCTTCCGACAGAATCTTGGCAACCACACCGGCGCCGACGGTACGACCGCCTTCACGGATAGCGAAACGCAGACCTTCTTCCATCGCGATCGGGTTGATCAGCTTGACGGTGATCGA
>JAQGNM010000535.1 GCA_028291845.1 Massilia sp.
GCGGCTTCACGCAATCGTTCCTGGCCGCGCGGCGCCGGGCGGATTTCGCCGGCCAGGCCCACTTCGCCGAACACCACCAGCCCGCGCGGCAGCGGCTTGTTGCGCATCGACGAGTTGATCGCCAACAACACGGCCAGGTCGGCCGCCGGCTCGGTGATTTTTACCCCGCCGACCGCGTTGATGAACACGTCCTGGTCAAACGCGGCGATGCCGGCATGGCGGTGCAGCACCGCCAGCAGCATGGCCAGGCGGTTTTGCTCCAGGCCGACCGACAGACGTCTGGCGTTGGGCAAGTGGCTGGTGTCGACCAGCGCCTGGATTTCCACCAGCAGCGGCCGGGTGCCCTCCTGCGTCACCATCACGCAGGAACCGGGCACGGCAGTGTCATGGCTGGACAGAAACAGCGCCGAAGGATTCGACACTCCCTTCAAACCCTTTTCCGTCATGGCGAACACGCCGAGCTCGTTGACGGCGCCGAAACGGTTCTTGATCGCCCGCACCAATCTAAAACTCGACTGGGTGTCGCCCTCGAAGTACAGCACGGTGTCGACGATATGTTCGAGCACGCGCGGGCCGGCCAGCGCGCCTTCCTTGGTGACGTGGCCGACCAGGATGATGGTGACGCCGGTTTGCTTGGCCACCCGCGTCAACTGCGCGGCGCATTCGCGCACCTGGGCGACCGAGCCGGGCGCGGAGGTCAAGGCATCGGAATACACGGTCTGGATCGAATCGATCACCGCCACTTCGGGTTTCAGGTCGGCCAGGGTCCCGAGGATCTTTTCCAGCTGGATCTCGGCCTGCAATTTCAGCTTGCTGCCTTCGACCGACAGGCGGCGCGCGCGCAGGGCGATCTGGGCGCCGGATTCCTCGCCGCTGACATACAGCGTCGATTTAATCGCGGACATATTCGCCAGCGCCTGCAGCAGCAGGGTCGACTTGCCGATGCCGGGATCGCCGCCGATCAGCACCACGCCGCCCGCCACCAGGCCGCCGCCCAGCACCCGGTCGAATTCCTCGATGCCGGTGCCGAAGCGCGGCACGTCGATCGCCTCGATGTCGGCCAGCGAAAGCACCGGCGCAGTTTGCGCCAGGCTGCGGTGCACTTGATTGGACAGCCGGTTCACGCCCGGCGCCTCGACCACGGTTTCCACCAGGGTGTTCCACTGGTGGCAGGCGGGGCACTGCCCGCTCCATTTGCTGGCGATGGCGCCGCAGTCAGTGCAGGTGTAGTTGGTTTTTGGTTTGGCCATGGTGTTGTCGTATGCAGTAGGGGGGACTGGCACTCGATGCCTGTCCCCATTCAGATCAGAAGCAAACTATCAGGTTGCGATGTCGGCGGCGCGAAGAATGGGACAGGCATCAAGTGCCAGTCCCCCTGCTAAGACCGCCGCCGTTCAAGCCGGCTGCCCAAGCGCCCCTTCGCGCACCCTTACGCGCGCAGCCAGCGCACACATCAACTCGTAGCCGATGGTGCCGGCACTGGCCGCCACCTCGTCAATCGGCAGCCCATCTCCCCACAGTAGCACCTTGCTGCCCACGCGCGCATTGGCGACTGGCGTCAGATCCACAGTCATCATGTCCATCGACACCCGCCCGATCAAGGTCGTGCGCACGCCGTCGACCAGCACCGGGGTGCCGTGCGAGGCGTGGCGCGGGTAGCCGTCGGCGTAGCCGCAGGCGACCACCCCCACCGTCATCGGGCCGGGCGCGGCAAAGCTGCTGCCGTATCCGACCGCGTCGCCGGCTTGCAACTGCTGGATGCCGATGATTTCCGAGGCCAGGGTCATGGTCGGGCGCAGTTTGTACTCGGCCGCCGTCGGGCCTCCCGGCGTGCCGCCGTACAGCATGATGCCGGGACGCACCCAATCGTTCGACAGTGCCTCGCTGAGCAGCGCCTGCTGCAGCACGCCGCCCGAATTGGACAGGCTGCGCTCGCCCGGCAAGCCGGCCGCGCCCAGTTGAAAGCGGCGCACCTGCTCGCGGATCGACAGGCGTTCATTCTCCAGTTCGTCGGCGTTGGCGAAGTGGGTCATCAGGGTGATATGGCGAATGCCGGGAATGGCGCGCAGGCGGGCGTGGGCGGCGGCGTACTCACCCGGCCGAAAGCCCAGCCGGTTCATGCCGGTATTCATTTTCAGATGGACGTCGATGGGATGGCTCAAGCGGGTGTACTCGAGCATCTTGACTTGCTCGATGCAGTGCACGGTGCTGTTGAAGCCGTGCTCGGCCAGCAATGCAACGTCGCTGCCGTCGAATATGCCCTCTAATAAGAGGATCGGCCGGGTCCAGCCCAGTTCGCGCAGGCGCACGGCGTTTTCCGTCTCGATCAGGGCCAGACCGTCGGCATCGGCAAACCCGCGCAGGCCGCGTTCCAGGCCGTGGCCATAGGCATTGGCCTTGACCACCGCCCAGATGTTGGCGCCCGGCGCACACGAGCGCGCCCGCGCCAGGTTGTGTTTCATCGACTCGAGATGGATGGTTGCGCTGAGCGGCCTGGGCATGGGAAATATCGGTGGCAAGCAAAACGGCTATTTTACCGGAGAGGGCGAGCGGTTCAGCAGGACGGCTGATTTCTTGGGCTTCCCGGCAGTTCATGGTATAAAGCAACCCAGACCAGATTAGTGAAATTCTCGAATGAACCGTGGTTTTTATACCATCATGGCGGCGCAGTTTTTTTCGTCGTTAGCGGACAATGCACTGTTTTTTGTTGCGATCGACCTGCTGACATCGATGAAGGCTCCAGCTTCGCTGACGCCGCTATTGAAATTGTCATTCGTGCTGTTCTACGTCTTGCTCGCCGCATTCGTCGGCGCCTTTGCCGACGCCCTGCCGAAAGGCCGGGTCATGTTCATCGCCAACCTGATCAAGATCGGCGGCTGCCTGCTGATTTTCGCCGACGTCCACCCGCTTGCCGCCTACGCCGTGGTCGGCTTCGGCGCCGCCGTGTATTCGCCGGCCAAATATGGCATCCTGACCGAGCTGCTGCCGCCGGAAAAACTGGTGGCCGCCAACGGCTGGATCGAGGGCCTGACCGTCAGTTCCATCATCTTCGGCACGGTGCTGGGCGGCCTGC
This sequence comes from Massilia sp., assembly GCA_028291845.1. Classification (GTDB taxonomy): domain Bacteria; phylum Pseudomonadota; class Gammaproteobacteria; order Burkholderiales; family Burkholderiaceae_D; genus JAFCUW01. Next base: position 3,074 of record JAQGNM010000535.1, read on the forward strand.
TGGTGGCCAAGCGCACCTCGCAGTATCTGCTCGGCTTCGACGTGCCCCTGATCGACACCGGCATCAACACGCCGACCGAGGCGGCGCTGTGCGTGGTGGTGGCTATTTATATAGCGGCGACCCTGTTCAATCTGCGCATTCCGCTGACCGGCGCCGTCTACGCCCACCAGGAACGCAACCCGATCCGATTGATCGCCGACTTCGCCAACTGCTCGGCCACCTTGTGGAAAGACAAGCTGGGCCAGATTTCGCTGGCTGTCACCACCCTGTTCTGGGGCGCCGGCGCCACCTTGCAGTTGATCGTGCTGAAGTGGGCGGAAAAGTCGCTCGGCATGCCCTACGAAAAGGCCACCAGCCTGGTCGGCGTGGTGGCGGTCGGCATCGCCCTCGGCGCGGCCGCCTCGGCGCGCCTGATCCCGCTGCGCAAATCGCTGACCGTGATCCCGCTCGGCATCGCCATGGGCGTGATCGTGATGGGCATGACCCTGGTCACCTCGGTCTCGTTCGCCTATCCCCTGTTGATCCTGATCGGCGTGCTGTCGGGCTTTTTCGTGGTGCCGATGAACGCCCTGCTGCAGCACCGCGGCCACGTCCTGATGAGCGCCGGCCACTCGATCGCCGTGCAGAACTTCAACGAGAACCTGTCGATTCTGACCATGCTGGCGGTCTACGCCATCATGATCTCGATGAACCTCGACCTGAACGTGATCATCATCCTGTTCGGTTTCTCGGTGGCCGGCACCATGTATGCCATCCAGCGCAAACATGCGGCCAACCAGGCCGAGCACGATTCGCTGGCCTTGATTGGCGAACACAAGCACTGAGCGCCGGCGCTACCTTGATCGTTCAACACGGCGCCGCGTGCGCCGCTTTCTCATCCGGCGGCGCATAATCGACGCACGATGACGACGACCGAGGAGCCAGCATGAGCAAGCTTGACAAGGAAGACCGCAAGGAAATTCCAGCCAAACAATACGCCTTTCCCAAGCAGCGCAAGGAGCCGCTCGAGGACGCCAAACACGTGCGAAACGCCATCGCCCGCTTCAACCAGGTGGAAGACGTGACGGACAAGGAGCGCGACGAGGCGTGGAAGCACATCCTGGCCGCCGCCAAAAAATTCAAGGTCGATGTGGAAGAAAAAGACTGGCGCGAGATCGGCGCCGGCAAGAAGGGCAAACACTGAGGAATAGGCACCATCGGCGGCATACGCCGGCGATGGTGCCGTTTTTTTACATGCTGCGCGCGCTCAGGACTTCGGCGGCATCAGATCGAGCAAAATCGCCGTCTCGGCCTTGATGGTATTGATGACGGTTGGTTTGAAGTCCGGCGCCCACTGCGGCGAATGGGTGCCGGGCAGCGGCTGGCCGGCCTGGGTGGCGGCCGCCAGCCGCGCCGGATCGACCGCGCCCACGTGCAGCAGGATCGCCTTGACGCCAGGCTGCAGGCCGTACTGCGAAAAGTCTTCCGAGGTCATCTTCGGCGGCATCTCCTTGACGTATTCGGGACCGACCGCGCCCTGCAAGGTGGTCACCACGCGCTTGATCAATTCCGGGTCGTTGTAGACCGAGTCGGTACCGGTCTTGACTTCGACCAGCGGCTCCTTCGGCGCGCCGGCGGCCAGCGCTTCTCCCTTCACTTCGCGCGCAATACTGGCCAGCACGCGCTTTCTTACTTCCGGCTTGAAGGTGCGCACCGACAGCTGCAAGGTGACTTGGTCGGGGATGATGTTGCCCTGGGTGCCGCCGTGGATGCTGCCGACGGTGATCA
>JAQGNM010000380.1 GCA_028291845.1 Massilia sp.
TTATTGTGCGACTGGGATTGCTTGTACAATATCGGCGGAGATTTCTTCTCCCGGCCCGTGCCGGCGCCCAGACAATGCCGCCGTCCGAATTGCATCCCTGCTTTTCACCGCCACTATCGTTGCGCCAGATCGATGCACATCAAGCATCGCGCCAACACTTCCCCACCCATTAATTTTTACTTGTGTCGTGCCGGCACACGTACTACTTGCCATGCTATCAACCGACCTCACCACCACCGAACTTCATCTGAGCGCCACCGCCAGCCGCGTGCTCGCCTTGCGTGAAGCTGTGTTTGCGGAATGGGAGAGCCGGGTGCGCGCAGGATTGTCCGGCGCCGCCACCGTCGCCCACCCCATCCTGCTCGACACGCTGCCCATGTTCTATGGCAACCTCGTCGAAGCCCTGTCACCGGCGATCGGCCGCGAAAACGCCGCCAGCAACACCACCGCGGCGGCCGGCCACGGCGCCGAGCGGGCCCGCACGACGGAATACAAGACGGCCGAAGTGGTGCAGGAATACCAGATTCTGCGCGATTGCCTGCGCGAGGTGTGCGAAGCGCACGGTGTGTCGTTCACGGCGGAGGAATTGACCATCATCACCCGCTCCTTCGACCAGGCGATTCGCGAGGCGGTATCGGAATTTGCCGCCATCCAGTCGGCGTTCCGCGAAAGGATCGCCGCCAGCCTGACCCACGACATGCGCACGCCTTTGGCCGTCATCATGACGGCAGCGCAGTTCCTGGCAAAGTCGGGCGATATCGGCACAATCAAAATTGCCGAGAAAATCGCCACGCAGGCGCGGCGCCTGGAATCGATGTTCCAGGAACAACTCGACGCCATCGATTCCGCTCCCGTCAGAACCGAGCAACTGCAGCTCAGCCATTGCGACGCCCTGGAAATCGCCAGGCAGGTCGCCGCCGACATCAACGATGCGGCAGCGGCCAAGGTGCACTGCGAAGTGACGGGCCAGTCGGTGCACGGCTGGTGGGACCGCAAGGCGATCTTGCGGGCGCTGGAGAATCTCGCCGGCAATGCCGTCAAATACGGCACCGGCAAGCAGGTGACGATCGACGTGTCCGCGGCCCACGGCCGGGTCATCCTGTCGGTGCACAACAGCGGCAACCCCATCGACGAACAGCGCCACGCCGGCATCTTTCGTTATCTCAACCGCGGCGAAACCCACCAACAAAAAGGCTGGGGCATCGGCTTGCCCTTCGTGCAAAGTGTAGCGATACGCCATGGCGGCACCGTGGTCCTCGACAGCGCCGCCGACACCGGCACCACGTTTGCAATCGACATCCCGTGCGATGCGCGCCAATTGACGCCGCAGTCGGCGTTGGCGAAGTTCAGTGATGACAGGGCTGCGCCTTGAGTCGCACGCGAAGTCTGGTAGCGGCGCTTCGATTGCAAGGAGGCAGGTTTGGCGGACCGAAACGAACCGATTGGTATTGGCAATAATTTCGCGCAACAGCAGAGCGTTTGATCAGTAGCTGCCTCAAATCACCCCTCCCGCCCCTTCCCCACCACCGCCCCCACCACCATCCCCACCGGCCTTAACAACTTCTCGGCCGTCAGCAGGGTCGGACTCGACGCCTCCCGCTCGATGTCCTGCAAGGTCCGCGCCGACACCCCGCACAGCTTCGCGTACTCCGCAATCGTCAAGCGCAGGGCGCCGCGAATCTTCTTGATTACGGCGGGAATCGGAATGGCGGGATCGGCGGCGAATTGCTCGGCCAGTTCGCGGCGCGCTTGCAGGGCTTCGCGGGGGCTCAAGGGGTTATAGCGTTTGTCCATCTATAACGCCTCCAGTTGCGCGCGGATGTTCTCGATGGTTTTTTGCAAGGGCTCCAGGAACGGCGCTTCGATGCCCAGCGCCAGCGCGTCGGCGACCACGGTTGCCAGCGGGGCGGCCACGGCGCGCACACCGGCGGTAACGCGCGCAGGGTCGACTTGGGCGGCGTCGCAAGCCTGTGCGATGACGCTCTTCCAGATGGGTGCGCCGCCATCGTCGGTGTGCCAGCGGATGCGCCGGGCGATGCCGTCCGGGTGCAGCCACATGGGGGCGAAATCGAACAAGGGGGTCAGGCCAATGGCGCCGTCCGGCCGGCGCTGGATCGCCGTGTTGCGGGCGTGGTTGTCCTTGTTGCCGAGGGCGATGTTGGCGATGTCGCGCTTGATGTATTCGATAATCGCGCCGACCGGATCGGTGGCGACCTCCCCCAGGCGCCGGCAGACCTCGTTGTGCGAGGGCACTTTGCCAAAACCGGAAACGCCGCACAAGGACGCGATGCTCTCCTGGGCGTGGCGGCTCACGCGGCCGTTGCTGACGTGACGGTCGAAGCGGGGGATGAACAAGGCACGCTCGTGCAGGCTCAGCTCGGCATGGACGTCGAGCCCGAGGCCTTTCGCCAGTTGCATGTACGGCGCTTCCAGGCGCAGGATGTCGGCCAGTCTCTGGTCGGCGCCGCGCCCGAACTTGACGATGAAGTGCTCGTGCGCCTCGGCGTCGGGCAGGGTGTGATCAAGGTAGAACAGGCCATCGCGCGCGCGCGTGAGCAGGATCTTCGGCCACTCGCCCTGGATGCCCGACGAGCCCGCCAGAAACAAACCGTTCTCGGCCAGGTATTCGTTGAAGTCGCCCGCCCGCGACGCCACCTCCTCGCGCGTAAAACCGCGCAGGGCGCTGCCGCTGCGCAGGCCGACCCAGTCGTGCGCTTCCTTGATGCGAATATTGCCAATTGGATTGCCCGCTCCCGCGCACAGCAGCGCCCAGTCCGCCGCGGGACCGGCCGCTTGGTCCCGATCAAGCTGCTTCAACAGCTCGATCCTGCCAAAACCCTGGGGCAGCAGGTCGACCAGAAAAGCAGGCCAGGCCTCGGCGCCGTGGCTGCCCAGATCGACCGGGAGGTTGACAGACAATGCGACGGCGTCGGATCTGCCGAAATAAGCCAGTGCGTAAGACGGCAAGTAGATCAGATATGTAGACGCCTCGATTCCGCGTTGCATGTCTCCGGTCAGATCGAGTGCCGCCGCATCGCGCCAGGCGTCGTCGATGAAGATTTGCAAGGTGCACAGAGGAAGCGTCATATGCACAGAATAATATCACTATTAGTGCGAGTAATGGCCCTTCTTATGATATTAAACTACGTAAGTACGACGTTTGTCACTGCTTGCGGACTGTAACGATGCACACTGCGGCCATGCGGAAACCGGCGCCGGCGAACGGCAGGTCGCCGATTTCCGCAATGGCTACCCAGGGCCGATGTCCCGATAGCTCGGCCCGCGCGCGCCGAACCGCACCGGCAGCCCGCTCAAGGCCGCCAGTTCGTCGACCAACTGGGCGGCGCTGGCGATGACGCCGGCTTCATAGCACGGCGTGGCGCCGGCCAGCATGGCGGTCAGGCGCGCCTGGTGCGCCAGGTCGCCGTGGCGGCCGGGCACGATGGCGCCGATCAGCGCCGTGTCGTCCTGGCCGGCGATGCGGTAGGAACGGCACCAGCGCAGCATGGGGGCGCGCGCGAACACGTCGAGGTGGCTGACCAACAAGCCGTCGAGTTTTCCCACCGCCGCCAGCGCGTAGCGCAGCAGCAGCGCATCGGGATGGCCGCGGCGAAACGGCCCCTGCCAGCCGCCGTCGCCGTTGTGCGCTTCGGCCAGGCCGGCAAGCCGGTCGAGCCGTGCGTCGTGGGTCGGCAGGGGACCGGCGCCGTGGCGCGTCAGGTAGCTGCGCAGCGCGCCGTAATGTTCGATCGGCGCGCCCTGCCCGGCATCGCGCGCCACCGCCTCTACCGCCGCTGTTGAAATGCTGCTCCAGGTGGTGTGCGGATGAAAGCCGCGCGCCTCGTCGAGCAGCACGCCCTGGGCGCCCTCGAAGAGCAGCGTGCCGGGGCGGTGAAAGCGTGCATAAATGGCGTCGGCGCCGGCGGGCGCCACCTGCGCCAGCAAGGGCGCGATCTGCGCCAGCCAGCGGCGCGACAAGTCGGCGTCGGCCAGCACCTGCAATTCGCGCCGCCCCGCTGCCGACGGCGCGCGCGCCCACTGCGCCAGCAGGGTCGTGCGCACAGCTTCGGCCTTTGCCAGCGCCAGCGCGGGATCGGCCAGGTCGCCGTAGACGATGGCCTGCTGCGGGTAGCGCAATGCATGGCCGACCGTCTCGCCGAAGCCGACGCCGCAACTGCCGTGGGCGGCGTCCTGCCGTTCGAGTTCGCGCAGGCGGCCGGCGGCCTGGTGAAACGGCGTGGTGACGCGGCAGCGGGCGTCGATCAGCAAGCGGCCGAGGGCGTCGGGCACGCCGGCGCGCTTGAGAATATCGTGTTCGACCAGCAGCGCGCCCGGATGCACCACCACGGGCGACGTCAGCAGGGTCAGCACACCGGGCACGAACGTGGCCGCGCCGAACTGCGAAAAAGTGTGGTGGCGCCCGTCCGGCAGCACCACGTTGTGGCCGGCCTGGCCGCCGCCATTGAAGCGCACCACCGTGTGGGCCGACCAGCGGCGCGCCAGGGCGTCGATGAATGCGCCTTTGCCGCAGTCGCCAAAGGCCAGTCCCAGTACCGACACCAGGCGCGTCGCCATGTCGACGGCGCATCAAGAAAACAGGCGTTTGAACCAGGCGCCGGGGCCGTGGCCGGCGGTAACCGGCGCACGCTTGCCGGCGGCCGGGTCGAGCAGCGCCGTGTAGCCGCGGATCGCCCGCAGCACGGCCGACACCCGCGCCGGCACGACGCCGTTGGCGGCCAGGCAGGCGGCCAGACCGTCTAGATCGGGCACGGCGCGCTCGGTCAGGGCGACGATGGAGGCGGCCACCGCGCAGGTGTCGGCGGCGTCTTCCATGCAGATCACATGGTCGCCCAGCAGTTTGCGCCAGGTGTGCTCGCAGCGCTTGCGGCGGGCCAGGTCGGGGATCAGGAAGAATACGTGATAGGTCTCGAAGGCGGCGGCGATCACTTCTTCGATGGGGATGTCGGCGTCGAGGCGCTCGCCCACCAGGCTGCCGATCTGGTGGTGGGAGACGGCCGGATAGGGATGTTCGTCGCCGGTGATGAACAGGTAGCCCTTCTTGCGCCGCTTGACCCAGCAATCGAGATCGGTGTGCTGGGCGGCGATATACAAGGCCAGCTCGTAGCTTTCCTCGCCGGTGCCGCCACCACCGCCTTCCAGGTAACTCCAGGTCAGCCACTGGTCCATCAGTTCGGCGGTCGATTCGAACTGGCCCACCTGCAGCGCGGCGTGGTCGGAGGTGGCGTCGCCGATCGCCATGAACATCAGTTGCGGATCGGTGACGCCGCAATGAATCAGCAGATTCATGAAGGTGGGCAGCTCGCGGGTGGCCAGTAACTGGGGAATGTCGCCCATCGATCCGGTGACGTCGAGGGCGAACACGATGCCCAGCGAATGCGGGTGGTCGAGGCTGTCCCGCGATTCGCGCATCGCCAGTCCGTGCGGATTCATCAACGGGTGGCACCCGCGTTGCACGAACACTTCGGTGCCGGATGCCGAGCGGTCGGCGATGATCGCTGCGTGCGCAGCGTGCGAGTAGTTGCCGTGTCCCATAGTGTTCCTCAAAGTGCTTGCGCCGGCTGCGCCTCAGGCGCGCGGCACGGGTTGAAAATCGATGAAGCGGGGCGCGCCGAAGGCAGCGCCGGCAGCGGCCACCAGCAGCTCGTCGAGCCGCCTGGCGCCGGTGGCCTCGCACCAGGCACATTCTTCGCTGGTGCGCCGCAGCAGCCTGGCCAGCGCGGCCGGCACCGATGCCGGAATCGCCGGCGGATCGCCGCCGGCGAGCGGCGCCAGCATGGCGCGCATCGACCACGCTGCCTGCTGCAGGTCGCGTGCGAATGCGGCGCCGCCGGCAGCGGGGCCAGGCTGCACCGCGCCCGCCCAGCCGATGATCAGGATGCCGTGGTCGCGCGGCTGCACCAGCAGGTGGGCCGGGTACAAGCGT
>JAQGNM010000429.1 GCA_028291845.1 Massilia sp.
CGGGATCGTTGATATAACCCTTCCAGCCGGTGGTTGTTCTCGGCTTTTCGAAATACACGCGCATTACCAGCAGCATGGTATCGGCCACTTCCGCCTGCAGCGCCTTCAAGCGGCGGGCATAGTCGAGGCCGGCGACGGGATCGTGGATCGAGCAGGGGCCGACCACGACAAATAAACGTTTGTCCTTGCGGTCGATGATGTTGCGCAGCGCTTCGCGGCCTTTCATGACGGTGTCGAATGCGGCGGCGGTCAGCGGCACTTTGCGATGCAGCTCGACCGGCGAGGGCATGCGCGCGAAGGAGCTGACGTTACTGTTTTCAATATCTGCGGTGGTGGTCATATCGATGCTCTTACTTTGTCTTGTAAACACCAATCAGTGTAGCCGCAATCGCCTGGCTTTGCTGAGGTGCCTTTGCCACGAGGATAATTTGTGCCGCAGCGCGGTCGCCCGGTGTAAGCTTTCGGCATGACGACTTTTACTCCACCCGACAACCATTTCCCCGCCGCCCCCTTCATCAAGGAAATCGGCCGCGGCAAAAAAGGCGCGCGCAGCATGACGCGCGAGGACGCCTCTCAGCTCTACAGTGCCATGCTCGACGGCCGCGTGTCCGACCTGGAGCTGGGCGGCATTTTGCTGTCGATGCGCATCAAGGGCGAATCGGTCGAAGAGATCGCCGGCTTTCTCGATGCCGCCGAAGCATCGTTCACGCTGCTGCCGCAGCCGCCGGGCCCGTTCGCTCCGGTCTTGATCCCCAGTTACAACGGCGCCCGCAAGATGGCCAACTTGACGCCGCTGCTGGCCCTGCTGCTGGCAAAAGAAGGCGTGCCGGTGCTGGTGCACGGCGTCAGCCGCGATGTCGGCCGCGTGACCACGGCGGAAATTTTCGAGGCGATGGGCCTGCCGGTGGCGAACGATGCGGCCGGCCTGGCGCTGGCGCACAGTTTACGACAGCCGGCCTTCATGCCGATCGGCGTGCTGGCGCCGAAGATGTACCGCCTGTTGTCGCTGCGCAGGGTTCTGGGCGTGCGCAATTCCACCCACACCCTGGTGAAAATCCTGCAGCCGTATGCCGGGCCGGCCTTGAGATTGGTGTCGTACACCCACCCGGAATACCTGGAAATGCTGGCCGCGTATTTTATGACGGCCGCCCCGGCCGGCCGCGGCGACGCCTTCCTGATGCGCGGCACCGAGGGAGAAACGGTGGCCAACGCCAACCGCGCCAACCAGATCGACTGGTTTCACGATCATCAACGCACCCTGCTGGTGCCGCGCGACGCCCCCACCGACATCGTTGCGCCGGCGCCGGAAGGGCGCGACGCCGGTGCTACCGCCGAGTGGATTTCACGGGCGCTGCGGGGCGAGGAGCCGGTGCCGGCATCGATTGCCGAGCAGGTGGCGCAGTGCGTGCAGGCATCGAGGAGGCTGGGTTCGGACGGTCGTTAGCTGGCATAATGCCGGGTTACTCATTAGCGATCGAGCAGCAACCATGGCAAAAGAATACGACGTAGCGGTGATCGGCGCCGGCGCGGCCGGCATGATGTGCGCGGCGGTGGCCGCCCAGAACGGCAAGCGCGTCGTCCTCATCGACCACGCCGCCAAGCTGGCCGAAAAAATCCGCATCTCCGGTGGTGGTCGCTGCAATTTCACGAACATCAACACCACGCCGGCCAATTTCCTTTCGCGCAATCCGCACTTCGCCAAGAGCGCCTTGTCGCGCTACACGCCGCAGGATTTCCTGACGCTGATCAAAAAGCACCGCATCAGCTTTCACGAAAAGCACCGCGGCCAGCTGTTTTGCGACAACTCGGCCGAGCAGATCATCGACATGCTCAAAGCCGAGTGCGCCAGCGGCGGCGTCACCTGGCGCATGCAGACCAAGGTCGAATCGCTCGAGCAGATGGATGACGGCTTCTTGCTGGCCACCGACACCGGCGATATCCTGGCGCAGGCGGTGGTAATCGCCACCGGCGGCCTGTCGATCCCGAAAATCGGCGCCACCGATTTCGCTTTTCAGATAGCAGAACAATTCGAGCTGGCCGTGGTCGAACCCAGGCCCGGCCTGGTGCCGCTGACGTTTGACGGCCCCGCCTGGGAAGCGTTCGCGCCCCTGTCCGGTATCGCCCTGGAAGTCGAAGTGGAAACCAGCTCGGGCAAGGGCAAGACTGCCGTCAAAGGTAAATTCCGCGAGGATCTGCTGTTCACCCACCGCGGCTTGTCCGGCCCCGCCATCCTGCAGATTTCCAGCTACTGGCTGCCGGGCACGCCGATCATCGTCAATCTGTTGCCGGAAGTCGATGTCGCCGCCGAGCTGATCGAGAACAAGGGCGTATTAAAAAAGCAGATGGGCAACCTGCTGTCGCAATGGCTGCCGGCGCGCCTGGCCGAACGCCTGCTGGAGGTGGCCGACATTCCCGCGGATGCGCGCCTGGCCGACATGCCGGATGCAAAATTGCGCAAACTCGGCGATGCCATCAACCGCTGGGGCATCGTGCCGACCGGCTCGGAAGGCTATCGCAAGGCCGAAGTCACCCTGGGCGGCATCGACACCCGCGAGCTGTCGCAGCAAACCATGGAAAGCAACAAGGTCGCCGGCCTGTATTTCATTGGCGAAGCGGTCGACGTGACCGGTTGGCTCGGTGGCTATAATTTCCAATGGGCATGGGCTTCGGCGTTCGCGGCAGGCACCGCGCTGGCCGGATAGGGTGTCGCGGGCAAGCCAATCGGCGCCGGTAAACACTTCCAATGTGTGTAAAAGCCTGCTACACTCTCCTTCTTCCCTAAATCAAACGGTTTGAATTTTTACATGACCACTATTCGCCTTAAAGAAAACGAGCCGTTCGAAGTCGCCATGCGTCGCTTCAAGCGCACGATCGAAAAAACCGGTCTGCTGACCGAACTGCGTGCTCGCGAGTTCTACGAAAAGCCAACCGCTGAGCGCAAGCGCAAGCTGGCTGCTGCCGTGAAGCGTCATTACAAGCGCATCCGCAGCCAACAACTGCCTAAGAAATTATTCTAAGATAGCTGGTCCAGTGATCCGCGACGGCTAGCACGTCCGGGTCAATGGTCTGAAGCATCGCAGACCCGCTCCGGTTTTACCGCAGCGGGTTTTGCCTTTTATACTAACGATTTCACAAAGAGGATGCCATGGGCCTGAAAGAACAAATCACCGAAGACATGAAAACGGCGATGCGCGCGAAAGACGCCGGCCGCTTGGGCACGGTTCGCCTGATCATCGCCGAGATCAAGCGCAAGGAAGTCGACGAGCGCATCGAAGTCACCGACGAGCAAGCCCTGGCCATCATCGAAAAGATGATCAAGCAGAGAAAAGATTCGATCACCCAGTTCGAAGCGGGCGGCCGCGCCGACCTCGCCGACATCGAAAAAGCGGAACTGGCCATCCTCTCGACCTACATGCCCGCCGGCCTGTCGGAAGAAGAAATCAGCGCCGCCGTCCGTGAAGCGGTTACCGCCTCCGGCGCCGCCGGCCCGCAAGACATGGGCAAAGTGATGGCCCTGATCAAGCCGAAAATGCCGAAGGGTACCGACATGGGCCTGGTCTCGTCCCTCATCAAAAAAGCCCTGACGGCTTGACGAAGGGGGGACTGGCACGCGCGCAGCGCGGTGCCTGTCCCATTTTGCGATCTGCGGCAAATCAACAACTAGCCATCTCAGCGGTATAGTCTGTTCCAACACAACCCCTGACAAACTGCAGTGATCCCTCAATCCTTCATCACCGATCTGCTCAACCGTGTCGACATCGTCGACGTGGTAGGCAAATACGTCCAGCTCAAAAAGGGCGGCGCCAATTACATGGGCTTGTGCCCATTCCACAACGAAAAGTCGCCCAGCTTTACCGTCAGCCCCACCAAACAGTTCTATCACTGCTTCGGCTGCGGCGCCCACGGCACCTCGATCGGTTTCATGATCGAATATTCCGGCATGGGTTTCATCGATGCCGTAAAGGATCTTGCCCAGGGCGTCGGCATGGTGGTCCCCGATAACGACGACAAGATCCCGCCGGCCCAGCGCGCCGCCCAGGCCGCCCAGTCGCTGGCCCTGACCGACGCCATGACGCAAGCCTGCGATTTTTACCGCGGCCAATTAAAAGGCGCGGCCGATGCCATTGCCTATCTCAAAAACCGCGGCCTGACCGGGGAAATTGCTGCCCGCTTCGGCATGGGCTACGCGCCCAGCGGCTGGGACAATCTAAAAACCATTTTTCCCGATTACGACGCGCTGGCGCTGGTGGAATCCGGCCTGGTGATCGACAAGGTCGACGAAGATGGCAGCAACAAGAAGCGCTACGACCGTTTTCGGGAACGCATCATGTTCCCGATCCGCAACACCAAGGGCCAGGTGATCGGCTTCGGCGGCCGCGTGCTCGACAACGGCGAGCCAAAATACCTGAACTCGCCGGAAACCCCGCTGTTCCAGAAAGGTCTCGAGTTGTACGGCCTGTTTGAAGCGAGGCAAGCCATCCGCGACGCCGGCTACGTGCTGGTGACGGAGGGATATATGGACGTGGTCGCCCTGGCCCAGCTGGGCTTCCCGCAAGCCGTCGCCACGCTGGGCACCGCCTGCACCAGCACCCACGTGCAAAAGTTACTTAGACAAACCGACACCGTCATCTTCAGTTTCGACGGCGACAAGGCGGGCCGCCGCGCCGCCCGCCGCGCGCTGGAGGCGTGCTTGCCGCAAGTGACGGACAACAAGACCATCAAGTTCCTGTTCTTGCCGACTGAACACGATCCGGACAGTTTCGTGCGCGAGCGCGGCTATGAAGCGTTCGAGCAGGAAATCCACGAAGCGATGCCGCTGTCCTCCTTCCTGTTGCGCGAAGCCCAGGGCGAGAACGACCTCGACACGCCGGAAGGGCGCGCGCGCGCCCAGTTCGACGCCAAGCCGCTGCTGCAGGCAATGGCGCCGTCGTCGCTGCGCCTGCAGATCGTGCGCGGTCTGGCCAGCATGACCCAGTCAACCCCGCCCGAGATTGAAGCGTTGTTTGAACTGGCCAAGCCGGTCTCGGTGGCAAGACGGGCGCCGCCGAAGCAGGGCCGGCCGCAACCGGTGGGGCTGGAATTACAGATGCTGCGCCATCTTGTTGCGCATCCGCCACTCAGCCTTACCCTGGATGAGTCAGCGCTGCAAAGTTTCGACTTTTTCGGCCCCGAATCTGCCGAGCGCCTGCGACAATTGGTCGCCGCCGGACAAGCCCTGGGCGAGTTCGGCGGTTTCGCGGCACTGGCGCAACAGTTGAAGGAAGCCAGCGTCGAGTACGACAGTCTTATCGCCGAGATCGCCGCTGAACCCGAATCGGACTTCGACAGCGTCAAGATGTGGCTCAGCGGGGCTGTGAGGGATATCAAGAAAAATCTGCTAAAACAGGAGATTGACCAGTTGGTTTCTTCGGGTTTGCCCTCAGATGATTCCCGAAACCGATACCGCGAATTGATTGCAATCCAAAACCAATTAATGGTCGAAGAGATCGCCGACAAAGTGCCGAGGTAGCCCGTGGGGCGGCCCCGGGGTGACTAGAAATACTTTGCGTGCGTGCTATAATAAAACGATAAGTATTGTGTCTAATACACTAGTTTTTGCTGGCCGTATGGCCTGTTAAAAACATGTAATAAAAAGAACAGAACATTGGCTGTCGGAAGCATCGAAGAAGCATCAAAGGTGTAAGAGTGCGGTAGTGCCAGGCTGTGGGATCGCGGCCGGGAGAGGTAGGCCCTGAACAGGGCGGCAACAAACTTAATTTAGTCGTTGTGACATCGAAAGCGCCTGTGCCAATCAAGAAACCTGAACTCAATGTGGCTCCCACGCCCAGCATGCCCGCCAAAGTGGAGAACGCCCCGGACAAGGCCGAAGCTCGCACGAGCACGACCGTCAGCCAGACCACCGACGCGGCGACCCTTGCCGCGATCGACACGTCGGGCTACGTGCTGCCGTCCGTCAAGGTCCCGGGCCGCCGCGGCCGCAAGCCAAAAGAATTCCAGCCTGAAAACGACGAAGTCGCCGCCCTCAACGCCGTCGAGCGCGCCGAACTGAAAGCGGTCGACAAGGCCAAGGCCAAGGACCGCAAGGCCAAGGAAAAAGCCCTGCTGAAAGACGCGTTCTCGTCGGACACCGAGGCCTCCGAGGAAGAGCTGGAAAAACGCCGCAACAAGCTGAAAACCCTGATCAAGCTGGGCAAGGAACGTGGTTTCCTCACCTACGCCGAGATCAACGATCACCTGCCCGAAAACATTGTCGACCCGGAAGCCATCGAAGGCATCATCGGCACCTTCAACGACATGGGCATCGCCGTCTACGAGCACGCGCCGGACGCCGAATCGCTGCTGCTGACCGACAACGTCGCCACCGTCACCAGCGACGACGAAGCCGAGGCCGCCGCCGAAGCGGCGCTCTCCACCGTCGACTCCGACTTCGGCCGCACCACCGACCCGGTGCGCATGTACATGCGCGAAATGGGCTCGGTCGAGCTGTTGACGCGCGAAGGCGAAATCGAAATCGCCAAGCGCATCGAAGACGGTTTGAAGGACATGATCCAGGCCATTTCGGCCTGCCCGGTCACCATCGCCGAAATCATCTCGGCGGCGATTCGCATCCAGAACGACGAAACCAAGATCGACGAAATCGTCGACGGCATGGTCGAGGACGACTCCGTGGTCGCCGCGCCGCCGCCGCCAGTGGCGTCCGATGAGGACGAGGACGACGAAGAAGACGACGAGGAAGAGGGCGAAGAGGAAGAAGAACACAACGCTTCCGGCGCCGCCGGTTTTTCGGCAGAGCAACTGGAAGCCTTAAAGGCCCAGGCGCTGGAAAAGTTCGAGATCATCTCGGTGCAGTTCGACAAAATGCGCAAGGCCTTCGAAAAGGACGGCTACAACTCGAAAGCCTACGTTAAGGCGCAGGAAGTCATTTCCAACGAGTTGCTGGGCATCCGCTTCACCGCAAAAGTCGTCGAAAAGCTGTGCGACACCCTGCGCGGCCAGGTCGACGAAGTGCGCCACATCGAAAAGCAGATTCTCGACGTCGCCGTCAACAAGTGCGGCATGCCGCGCGCGCACTTCATCAAAGTCTTCCCGGGCAATGAAACCAACCTGGAATGGGTCGACGGCGAAGTCAATGCCGGCCACGACTACAGCGCCATCCTCGGACGCAACATCCCGACGATCAATGAACTGCAGCAACGCCTGATCGACCTGCAAGCGCGCGTCGTGCTGCCGCTGCCGGACCTGCGCAACATCAACCGCCA
>JAQGNM010000447.1 GCA_028291845.1 Massilia sp.
CGCGGCTGGCGCCGGCCGACGTCGAACTGCTCAATCGCAGCACCAGCACCATCGTCAAGCAGGTCGACGCGCTGAAGCGAATGGTGGACGACTTCCGCGATTACGCCAAGGCGCCGCCGGCGGTGCTGCAGCCGCTCGACCTGAATGGCCTGATCCGCGAGATCCTCGACCTCTACCTGGCCGGCGACGACAGCGACGTCATATACGCGAAGCTGGCGCCGGGCCTGCCGGCGGTGATGGGCGACGCCACCCAGCTGCGCCAGGTGATCCATAATTTGCTGCAGAACGCCCAGGATGCCATGAGCGAGCGCGGCCCCGGCGCGCCGCCGCCGCGCATCGACGTCACCACCGAGACCATCCATTTCAAGAGCGCCGAAGGCTTCGAGGAGACCGCGGTGCGCCTGGCGATCGTCGACAACGGCCCCGGTTTCGCACCGAAGATCCTGTCGCGCGCGTTCGAACCGTATGTGACCTCGAAGGCCCGCGGTACCGGCCTCGGTCTGCCGATGGTGAAGAAAATTATCGACGAACACGGCGGGCGCATCGATATTCAGAATCGGCAGGATGGATCCGGCGCGTCGGTCTTGATTTTGCTGTTAAAGTTAGCGCCTGAGGCTGCACGTTTGGCATAAAAGGCAATTCGACCATACAATCACGCAAGCCCGCGTAAGATCACGCGGGCTGACGCGAGCTATAAATGCATGACATTACGACGGCTGCGTACGGCGCAGCCTTTTCGGCGTTATATCGTGGAAGGCAGGAACACAGATGGCAAACATTCTCGTAGTCGATGATGAAATGGGGATTCGGGAATTACTTTCCGAAATCCTCGGCGACGAAGGCCACGCAATTCAACTCGCGGAAAACGCCCAGCAGGCGCGTGATGCCCGCAACGCCGGCGCGCCTGACCTGGTGCTGCTCGACATCTGGATGCCGGACACCGATGGTGTGACCCTGCTCAAGGAGTGGCAGCGCGATGGCCTGTTGACCATGCCGGTCATCATGATGTCGGGCCACGCCACCATCGACACGGCGGTCGAGGCGACCCGCATCGGCGCCTTGAACTTCCTGGAAAAGCCGATTGCCCTGCAAAAACTGCTGAAGGCGGTGCAGCAAGGCTTGACGCGGGCACAGGAAGCGGCGCGCGCGCCGGTGGTGGCGGCAAGCCGGCCGCAGCCGGCCGCGCAGCCGGAAGAACACCATGCGCCCAGCAACGCCGGCATGTTCGCCTCGCCATCGATGCAAAATTCCACCATCGCACCGCGCATGGGACTGCCCGCCATCGGCGACGCGCACGGCCAGACCTTGAGTTTCGATCTGCCCCTGCGCGAAGCGCGCGATGCGTTCGAGCGCATGTACTTCGAACATCACCTGGGCCGCGAGGGCGGCAGCATGACCCGGGTGGCGGAAAAAACCGGCCTCGAGCGCACCCACCTGTACCGCAAGCTCAAGCAACTGGGCGTCGAGCCGGGCAAGCTGGCCAAGAAGAACGTCTGAGTCCGCGCCCCTGAGTACGATCCTTGACGCGGGCGGGCGCCGGCCGGTGCCGACCACCCTGGTCCTTGGGGCCAGCATGGCGTGCCGCGAACAGGCGATCGCCGATGCGGCCGCGCCAGGCGCCGCCATCCTGTTAGAGGGCATGCCGAGCGGCATTGCCATCCTGCCCGAGCACTTCAATGCCGAACGCATCGCGCCCGCTTGCCTGTGCTGCACCGGCAATCTGGTTTTGCGTGTAACATTAAATCGAATCCTGCGGCGTCATCCGGAACGGCTGTTTATCGGTCTGGCGTCGACGGAGCACCTTGATCAGTTGCGATCGTGGCTGTCTGCACCGCCATACGATCAGCTGTTGGCACTGACCCCCGACATTTCTTGTTCTTAGTGGTTCACGGCTTTGCAAGAAGTGCTTGACCTTGAAATCGGTCGGGGCGGCCCCACCTCCTTTTCAGAGCAAAAGGCCGGAGCGCAGTGACCCCTCATTTCGTCTGGTCGAGCAAAGGAGTCAGCATGAACATGATTTACAACAGCGAGCAATACAGTGTCGTCGAATTCGGCGTCGACCGCGATCTCGAAGCCCTGCGTTTCGGCGGTTATGAAATCGTCGACAAGTCGGGTCGGCGCGAAGCCTTTATCGGCGGCAAGCTTGCTCAGTCGTTCAGACGTGATGTCAACAATCTGATCGCCAGCGAGCCGACGATGGAAGAAATCGACGACTTTCTCGGTTCCTACGATGTGTTGATGCATCAGCCGGTGTTGCTGCATTAAGTATCAGCTGTCTCGTTAGCCCGAGACTGTAGTGGGGCGGACCTTCGGGTCCGCTTTTTTATGTGCGCAATTATGCAAAACCTTGCATAATTGCGCCGCGAATTTACCGCACGGCAAGCGTGCAGCCTGCGCCGCGCCGACGGCGTATAGTCATCCGGTCACGCTATCGAACAGGACCTCATCATGACAGCCAGTAACCCACCAGAAAACGCCCGCAGCGAGTCGCTGCTGCCCACCGACCCGGACGGCGTGCCGGAAGACGATGCTGCCCTGCAGGTGGCCGAGGAAGTCGCCTTCGACCAGCAATCGGCGCGCGTGCGCGGCCTGGGCAATTTCCCCAAGGATGGCGCGCCCACGCCGGAAGGCAAGGCTGCCGACGCCGTCGCCGAAACGCTCAGGGACGACAAGGGCAAGCAGGGCAACAAGGGCGAGAGCGGCGGCTGAACGGCCGGCCAGGCCGTCGCCGGTATGGTAACCTTGGCCCATGTGCCAACTTCTCGGAATGAACTGCAATGTCCCCACCGACATTGTTTTTAGCTTTACCGGCTTTGCCATGCGTGGCGGCCATACCGACACCCACCATGACGGCTGGGGCATCGCGTTTTTCGAAGGCGCCGGCGTGCGCCTCTTTGTCGACCATCAATCGGCCGTCGCTTCGCCCGTCGCCGACCTGATCAAGCGCTTTCCGATCAAATCGAAAAACGTCATCGCCCACATCCGCAAGGCCACGCAAGGACAGGTGGCGCTGGAAAACTGCCACCCCTTCGTGCGCGAACTGTGGGGCCGCTACTGGGTGTTCGCCCACAATGGCGATATGAAGGACTTCGCGCCGCTGCTCGACTGCGCCTTCCGCCCGGTAGTCTATACCGACAGCGAATTGGCTTTCTGCTATATGCTGCAACTATTGCGGCGCCG
>JAQGNM010000455.1 GCA_028291845.1 Massilia sp.
CGACCCGATTTTTCAAAGTATTCCCGATCTGGCTGCCCGCCAGCGCCTGATCGCCCGCTTCAGTCTCGAGCACACGGTTGGTGAAGAAATGCTCGGCTACCAGTTCGACATCGTGTTGCGCGGCCGCGATGCCACGCCGATGGGCTTGTAAAAGGAAAACAATGAATAACATCACCACATCGCAAACGATCGGCCCTTTCTCGCACGAAGCCTGGCAATGGGCGGTAGACGCCAGCCCTGTCGAAACGGGAACCGCAACGGCCGGCTCGGTGACGATCAGCGGCATCGTCTACGACGGCGCCGGCACGCCGGTCAACGACGCCCAGATCGAAGCCTGGTTGCCCCATGGCGGCGAAGCTGAAGAGCGGCGCGCCCTGCCGGGTTTTCGCCGCGTACCGACCGATACCCAAGGACGGTTTACGCTCAATGTGCCACGCAGCAGCCCAGCGGGCGAGCCGGTCGCCTACATCACCTTGTTCGCGCGCGGCCTGGTAAAACACCAGTTCAGCGCGGTGTTCCTCGATGACGACGCCGGCCTTGCGCAGTCGCCGATCCTGGAGCAGGTGCCGGCCGCCCGTCGCGCCACCCTGATCGCAAAAAACAGCGGCGCTGACGTCTATACCTGGGATATCTGGATGCAGACCGACAAAGAGACGGTGTTTTTCGATTGGACTTGACGGTTCCGGAGGCAGGCTGAATGGCTATATCGATGTTCGACCGGTTCCTGACGACGCCGGAAATGGCCGCGGTGTTCGACGACGCCGCGGTGATGCAGGCAATGTTTCGCTTCGAAGAGGCGCTGGCATCGGCCCAGGCCGAGGAAGGCTTGATCCCCGCTGGCGCCGCGCGTGCCATCGCCGGCGCCTGCAAAGTGCAGCTGTACGACATCGGCGCCATCGTCGATGCGGGCCGGCGCGCCGGCAGCCTGGCCATCCCGCTGGTGAAGGAGCTGACCAAAACCGTGGCGCTATACGACGCCGACGCTGCCACTCACGTGCACTGGGGCAGCACCAGCCAGGATGTGATCGATACCGCCATGGTGATCGTCACTCGCGAAGCGCTTGCCCTGCTCGACGACCGGCTGCGGCAATTGAGCGCAATCATGCTGTCGCTGACGCAGCAGCACATGGACACGCCGGTACTGGCGCGCACCTTGATGCAGCCAGCGCAAGTGACCAGTTTCGGCTTCAAACTGGCAGGATGGCTGGCGCCGCTGGTACGCAGCCGTGCACGGCTGCGTGAAGCGGCAGCGCGCGCCCTGCAACTGCAGCTGGGCGGCGCAGTCGGCACCTTGGCGGTCATGGATCAAGCCGGCCCCGCTGTGGTGCGCCGTACCGCCGGCAGCCTCGGACTCAAAGTGGCCGACATGGCGTGGCACACGCAGCGCGATGAATGGGTCAGGCTGGGTCTGGAGGTGGCGGTGTTAACTGGCAGCCTGGGCAAGATCGCCACCGACCTGTCCTTGATGGCGCAGGGCGAAATCGGCGAACTGGCCGAGCCGTCCGGCGCCGGACGCGGCGGTTCCTCGGCAATGCCGCACAAACGCAACCCGGTATCGGCAATGATTGCCCTGGCCGCTTTTGAACGCACGCCGCAGCGCGCCGCGGCAATTTTGGCTTGCATGGGCCAGCAGCACGAACGGGGGCTGGGCAACTGGCAAGCCGAACTGGCCGAATGGCCGGCCCTGTTTCTGTCCGCCGATGGTGCGCTGGCCGCCCTGCAGGAGGCCTTTGCCGGATTGACAGTCGATGCGAAGCGCATGCGCGCCAATATCGACTCGCTCAACGGCCTGGTATTCGCGGAAGCGGCGTCGATTGCGCTGGCAAGCGCGATCGGCAGGCCGGCCGCGCATGCGCTGCTGGAGCAATTGTCCGGTCGCGTCGTCGACAGTGGCCGCCCGCTTGGCGAGCTGCTTGCCGAACATGTGAAAAACGAAAAAAAATTGCGCGACTGCATCGATAGCGCGGCGCTGGCGGCCCTGTTCGATCCGATTCGCGCACTCGCATCCGCAAAACGGTGCGCCCTCGAACAGCTCAGTGCATTGCGCACCGACTATCCTACTTTCCTATCGAAGAATGACAATCCATGAGTTTTGATCCTCTGAACCACGAATTCGCGCGCGGCATGCGCACCCGCCGCCGCGTCCTGGGCGATGCCTGGGTCGACAAGTCGCTGAGCAGCTCCACCACCTTCAACGCCGACTTTCAAAACATGATCACGCGCTTTGCGTGGCACGATATCTGGGACCGGCCGGGCCTGGACATCAAGACGCGGCGCATCATCGTGTTGTCCATTACCACCGCGCTGGGCCGCTGGGAAGAGTTCGAGCTGCATGTACGGGCAGCCCTGCAGGCGCCGGACGACAGCAAGCTCACACCCGACGAGCTGAACGAAATCCTGATGCAATCGGCGATTTACGCGGGGGTGCCCGCCGCCAACACGGCGTTCGGACACGCGACGCCGATCTTGCGCGAACTTGCCGACCAGATCGGCTATGACTTCGGCGCGCGCTCCCCCGACACCGCCGTCCATCCCGGCGAGGGCCGCGAAGGCCGCAGCGACGGCCCGGTCGCGCTGCATTTCAGCGATCGCGCGCCGAGGAGCGGCAAGGCGCCACGCCATACCGTGGTGCTCAGCCACGCCCTCGGCTGCGACCTGACGATGTGGGACAGCCTGGCTGCCGTTCTTGCGGCCGATTGCCGCGTGATCGCTTTCGATCACCGCGGCCATGGCAGCTCGGATTCGCCCGCCGGCCCGTACGACATGGCGCACCTGGCCGACGACGCCGCCCGATTGTTGCGCCAGCTCGATACCGGTCCGGTGGTGTGGGTCGGCCTGTCGATGGGCGGCATGGTGGGCCAGGAACTGGCCCTGCGCCACCCTGCCCTGGTGCGCGCACTGGTGCTGGCCAACACCACATCGGCCTACCCCGAGGCGGCCAAAGCGATGTGGCAGCAGCGTATCGACACGGTGCAGGAGGGCGGACTGGAAGTCATCGCCGATGCCGTCATGTCTCGCTACTTCAGCGACGCGGTGCGCAGCGAACGGCCGGCGCTGGTGGCGGCCAGCCGCGAACGCCTGCTGACGACGAGAGTGGAAGGATATATTGGCTGTTGCGCGGCGGTGCGCGACGTCGACACCACCGCGCGGCTCGGCGCGATCGGCGTGCCGGTGCTGGTAATAGCGGGCGAGCTCGACCAGGGCACGCCAGTGGCGATGTCGCAAACCATCGCCAGCGCCGTACAGCATGGCGAATTGCTGGTGATCGAAGGGGCATCGCACCTGAGCGCGCTCGAACAGCCGCAGGTGTTCAACAATGCCGTGGTCGAATTTCTCGGCAGGCTGTAAACGAAGAGCGCAACAGCTAATGCCGTTTATTTAAGCCTAGAGTATTTCGGCAATGGGACAGGCACCTCCGGCGCCAGTCCCCCTGCTGCTGAACGATCCGGGCGGCGATTAGCAGGGGGACTGGTACCGCGAGGTGCCTGTCCCATGCTTGCGAACTCTACCCTTACCTGAACATCATTAGCGTTCGAGCGCGCCCTTTTAATCGACCCCAGGATCCTTGACCTTGTCCACCTGGTCGAATTCGACATTGTAGACCGCGCCATCCTTTTGCTCGGCCTTGCGAATGTACACGTTCTGCACCAGATCGCGGCTGGCCGGATCGATGGTGACGGGGCCGCGTACACTGGTCCAGCTCATGCCTTTCATGGCCTCGATCAATGCCGGGCCATCGCTGTTGCCCTTGGTTTTCTGCAGGGCCGCGTACAGCAGGTGCATGCCGTCGTAGGCGCCGACCGAGTGAAAATTCGGCCGCATGCCCGGATTGGCCTTGGTGAACGCCGCTACATAAGCCTTGTTTTCAGCCGAAGGATGGGCCGCCGAATAATGGTGGCTGCTGATCACGCCCAGGGCGGCGTTGCCGATGCTGGGCATCAGGTCGTCGTCCAGTACATCGCCGGTCGCAATCAGGCGGATGCCGGCGCCGGCCAGGCCGCGGTCGGTGAATTGCTTGAGGACGGCGCTGCCCTCCCCCGATGGCACGAACACGAACAGCGCATCCGGATGGGCATCTTTCGCACGCGCCAGGAAGGGCGAATAATCGGGATTGCGTAAAGGCGCGCGCACCGACGCGACAACTTTGCCGCCGGCCGCGGTGAAATCCTTGACGAACACTTTTTCAGCGTCGATGCCCGGGCCGTAGTCGCTGACCAGGGTCATCACGGTCTTGATCTTGTTCTTGGCCGCCCACTGCGCCAGCGGCGCGGTCACTTGCGCCAAAGTAAAACCTGTGCGAACGATGTAGGGCGAACGCTGGACGATGACGGAGGTGGCGGCGTTCATGACGATCATCGGCACCTTGGCCTGGGTGGCCACGGGTGCGGCGGCGAAGGCCAGCGGCGTCAGGCCGAATCCGGCGAGGACCTGCACTTTGTCGCGCGAAATCAGTTCTTGCGCCAGGCGCTTGGTCACGTCCGGCGCCAGGCCGCCATCGTCCTTCAGAATGATTTCCACGGTACGCCCTGCCACCGTGTTGCCGTTCTGCTGCATGAACAGGCGCACCGCCGCCTCGACCTGGCGGCCGGTCGAGGCAAACGGGCCCGACATGGGCACGATCAGGCCCACCCGCAAGGGGTCGGCGGCATGGGCGGATGGCAATGCAAAGCCGGCGCACAGGGCGGCGGCAGCTAGGATGATGTGACGACGCTGTTGCTTGATTTTTATTGACACGACTTGTCTCCTGAAGTGAATTGACGCCGAATTGACTCCCATCTCGGCGCGCGGGGTGATGCAAATGAAATCAGGCCACCGATACCAGCCGGTCCAGCTTTTCGCCATCGGCCAGCAGGCTGGCGCTGTCGGAGTCGTGCACGATGCGGCCGCGGTCGAGCACGATCGCGCGGGCGGTCAGCGACAGCGCCAGACGCGCGTGCTGTTCGACCACGATCACCGACATGCCCTCCTCGGCAACCAGCCGCCGGATCACGCGCACCAGTTCCTGCACGATGATGGGGGCCAGCCCTTCCATGGGTTCGTCGAGCAGCAGGATGCGCGGATTGGTCATCAAGGCGCGGGCGATTGCCAGCATTTGCTGTTCGCCGCCGGAGAGCTGGTTGCCCATGTTGGCGCGCCGCTCGCGCAGGCGGGGAAAGACTTCGTAGACCTTGGCGAGGTTCCAGCGCCCCGGCCGCGCCACCACCGTCAGGTGCTCCTCGACGGTCAGCGACGGAAACATGTGGCGTTCCTGCGGCACCCAGCCAAGCCCATCGCGAGCGCGCTGGTGGGTCGCGCGGCGGGCGATGTCCTGGCCGACCCAGCGGATGGCGCCGCCACGCATACGTGTCAGCCCCATCAGGGTCACCAACAAGCTGGTTTTACCGACCCCATTACGGCCGAGCAGCGCGAGACTATCGCCCTCCTGCATGACGAATGACACGTCTTCCAGCACGACCGACTCGCCGTAGCCCGCAGTCACATTTTCAAGCGCCAATAATTCAGCCATGCTCCACCTCTCCCAGATACACTTCCTTGACGCGCGGGTCCGCGGCGATTTGCGCCGGCGTGCCTTCGGTCAGCACGGCGCCGCCGACCAGCACGGTGATGCGGTCGGCGAAGCGGAATACCAGGCCCATGTCGTGTTCGATGAAGACCACCGTCACATCGCGCGGCAACTGGGCGATCACCTCGAACAGCTCCTGGCTCTCCGCCGACGGTATGCCGGCCGCCGGTTCGTCCAATAGCAAAATGTGCGGCTTGGTGGCCAGGGCCAGGGCGATTTCCACCAGTCGTTGCTTGCCGTACGCCATGCTCCTGGTGATGCTGTTTGCCTCGTTACTCAATTTCAAAGTCGCCAGCAGCGCCATCGCCTCGTCGACCACGTCGCCATGGCGCGCCACGGTTTTGTACCAGACGTTTTGCAATCCGCGCCGCTCGCTGATGGCAAGCACCACCGATTCGAGCACGGTCATGCCGGCAAACAGGGTGTTGATCTGAAAGGTGCGGGTCATGCCGAGCTTGACCCGCTGGTGCGGCGCCAGCCGGGTAATGTCGCGCCCGCCCAGCCAGACCTTGCCGGAAGTCGGCAGCAAGCCGCCAGTCAACAAGTTAATAAAGGTGGTCTTGCCGGCGCCATTCGGTCCGATCAGCGCGTGGCGCGCGCCGGCTGCGAAGGTCAGCGAAATGTCGCTGTTGGCCTTGAACGGGCCCCACTGTTTGGACAGCGCTTCGGTGCGCAAGGTCGTATCGCTCATGTGCGCTCCCGCGTGCCAAGGTTTTT
This sequence comes from Massilia sp., assembly GCA_028291845.1. Classification (GTDB taxonomy): domain Bacteria; phylum Pseudomonadota; class Gammaproteobacteria; order Burkholderiales; family Burkholderiaceae_D; genus JAFCUW01. The sequence continues at coordinate 6,281 of JAQGNM010000455.1, forward strand.
TGTGGAGGAAAACAAACGCTCGAAGCCGCCCATGATGCCGCCGCGCCCGAACAGGACAATCAGCACCAGCAGCAAGCCAATGTAGAACTGCCAGTAGGCAGGGTTCAGGCCGGCGATCACATCCTGCGCCAGCATGAACACGGCGGCGCCGATCAGCGCGCCATACAGGCGGCCGGTGCCGCCGAGCACCAGCATGATCAACAGTTCGGCCGAGCGTGAAAAACCCAGCGCATCGAGGCCGACGAACTGCGTGGTCTGCGCCAGCAAGGCGCCGGCCACGCCGGCAATGGCGGCGCCCAGGGTGAACGCCGCGCGCAATCGGGCGTTGACGTCGGCGCCGATCGACGGCATGCGGCGCCCCCCCTCGCGGATGCCGATCAGGGACAAGCCGAAGGGCGAATTGACCAGGCGGCGCAGCACCACGAAAATGACGAACAGCACCACCAGGCTGTACCAGAAGGCGGTCTTGCCATACAAGTCGAATTCGAACAGGCCCAGCACTTTACCGGCCTGCATGCCGGACAAACCATCGACGCCGCCGGTCAGGAAGGCCGCCTTGTTGGCCGCCTCGAACAGCATCAGGCCGATACCGAGCGTGACCATCAGGCGCACCAGGTCGTGGCCGCGCACCACCAGGAAGCTGACCAGGTAGCCGCACACGGCGGCAACGATGGCCCCGGCCAGCAGGCCTGTCAGCGGTTCGCTCCAGCCGTGCACCGACAGCAGTCCGGCAGTGTAGGCTCCCAGGCCGAAAAAGGCGGCGTGGCCGAGCGAGACGATGCCGGCGTAACCGAGGATCACATCGAGCGAGAGCGCAAACAGGCCCATGATCATGATCTGCGAGGCCAGCACCAGGTATTGCGGGAACAGCAGGTAAGCGGCCAGGGGCAGCAGCCAAAAGCACACCTCCAGGGGCTTCCAGCGGTCGTTCGGCAAGCGCAAGAACGCGGGAGCGGCAGAGGCGCCGACAGGATTGTCGTTCATTTTCATCACGCTTTCCTCCTTACCAGGCCGTACGGAAAGATAATCAGCAGCACGACCATCAGCGTGTAGATGACGAACGCGCCAACTTGCGGCACGTAATATTTGCCGGCAACGTCGAACACGCCCAATACCAGCGCCGCCACCAGCGGGCCCTTGATCGAGCCGGCGCCGCCGACGGCGACCACGAGCAGGAAATACACCATGTACTTGATGGGAAAGCTGGGATCGAGCCCCAGCACATCGATACCCAGACCACCGCCGAGTCCGGCGAGGCCGGAGCCGAGCGCGAAGGTCAGGCTGAATACCCGTCCGACGTTGATGCCGAGGCCAGCGGCGGCGGTCTGATTGTCGACCGACGCGCGGATCTGCGCGCCGAACCGGGTGCGCTCGATCAGCAGCCACAGGGCCACCGTCACCAGCACCACCACGCCAGTCAAAAACAAGCGGTAGGCGCCCAGTTCCAGGCCCAGCACGCTGACCTGGCCGCGCAGCCAGGATGGCAATTCGACCGGCTGCTGGGTTGGGCCGAACAGGAAAGTCGCGCCGGCCACGGCCATGAAGGTCAGGCCGATCGAGAACAGCACCTGATCCAGATGGGGAGCGTGATAGAGCCGGCGATACAGCAACTTTTCCAGTACCAGGCCTGCCAGCGCAGCTGCGATGAAGGCCAGCGGCAAGGTCGCAAGAAAGGGCACGCCCAATTTGGAGAGCAACATGACGCACACATAACCGCCGAGCATCGCGAACGCGCCGTGGGCAAGATTGATGAAATTCATCAATCCCATCGTGACGGACAAACCTACGCTCATCAGAAACAACAGGCTGCCATACGCGAGCCCGTCGAAAAGTACGCCAATGAAGTTAGCTAGCATGGCTGCTCCCGGCGCCGTCGGTGATGCTTGTTCATAATGTCTCCAGCTTTTATTTATCGATGGTGATTCTTAAATGCGCTTAAACACGCTCGATGACCATCGCGATGCCCTGCCCGACCCCGATGCACATGGTGCATAGCGCGTAGCGGCCGCCGCGGCGATGCAGCTGGTACACCGCCGTGGTCACCAGCCGCGCGCCGCTCATGCCGAGCGGATGTCCCAACGCGATCGCACCGCCGTGCGGATTCACACGCGGATCGTTGTCCGGCACACCGAGCATGCGCAGCACCG
>JAQGNM010000475.1 GCA_028291845.1 Massilia sp.
CCAGGCTGTACGATAATCTGGAGCCGTACACCGAGGCGCAATTCGAGGCAAAAATCAGCTGGACCGCGCGGCAAATCGATTTACTGGACGCCGACCTGATCGGTTTCCAGGAAGTTTTTTCGCAGGACGTACTCAAGCTGGTGCTGGCGCGCACCAGCAAGTACCGCGACGCCATCCACGTCGGATTCGACAACGGTCGCGAGTTTGATGAGCGCGAGGCCAATCAGCGCGAGCCGGCGCACGGCAGCGATGGCAACGACGCGCGGCCGACGCCGGCGGTGGCGCTGGTGTCGCGCCTGCCGCTGGCCAGCGCCGCCCTGTGCTACCCCACCTTTCCGGCAGGGGTGTCGATGCCCGCCGGCAGCCGCGACGCCGACCGCTTTGCCCGCCCGGTGCTGCACGCCCAGGTGAAGGCCACGCCGGACTTGACCATCGACGTGCTGGTGGTACACCTGAAAAGCAAGCGGCCCGACTACCGCACCGGCGACACCAGCGAAGACTCGCTGCTGTACGCCCTCGCCTGCCTGCGCTCGCTCGTGCGGCGCGGCACCGAAGCGGTGGCCCTGCGCGTTCTGCTCAGCAATCTGCACCGCGCCACCGGCCGCCCGTGCGTCGTGCTGGGCGACTTCAACGACGTTGCCGACGCCGTCACCACCGGCATCGTGATCGGCGCCGGCGCCCCGCTCGGCGAGCGCCTGTTCGATGCGTATCAACTCCAGCGCCGGCCGGACTACCTGAGCCACGTCGGCTTTTCCAGCATGCATGACGGCCAGTACACCACCATCGATCATATCCTGGTGTCGGAGGAGTTCAATGCCGACCTGCCCAACGCGATCGGCGAAGTGGTCGACGTCGTCTACCTGAACGATCATCTCGTGCTGGGCTTGCCCGAAGCGTCCGACCACGGCCAGGTGCTGGCGCGCATGCGCCTGTTCGACGTCGCCGAACAGCTCATCGACGCGGGCCGCTGAGGTCGGGCGTGCTCGACGCCGCCGCCGCATAAAAGCCCTGGTACTCGTCGCAGCCTTGCTGCTGCAGGTAGCGCAGCTGCGCTTCGTGCTCGACGCCTTCGGCAATCACGCGCAAGCGCAGGCTGCGGGCCACGGCGATGATCGCCGGAATCACCGAGGCGTCGCCGGGCGCGCGCACCAGGTCTTCGACGAAGCTGCGGTCGATTTTCAGCTTCGACAGGGGATAGCGGCGCAGGCTCGCCAGGCAGGAGTAGCCGGTGCCGAAATTGTCCACCGTCAATTGCACGCCGCGCCGGCGCAAACCTTCGATGGTGGCGACCGTGGCGGGGTCGGGATCGATGAACACCGCCTCGCTGGTTTCCAGGTCGAGAAAGTGGGCGCCCAGCCCCGATTGCGCCAGCGCAGCGTCGACAAAGCCCATCAACTTGGCGCTTAAAAACTGCGCCCGCGACAGGTTGACCGCCACCACCACGGGAAAGCCGTGGTCGCGCCAGATGCGGCCCTGGCGGCACGCCTCGCGCAGCACCCACTCGCCGATCGGCACGATCAGCCCGCTCGCCTCGGCCACCGGCATGAACTGCGCGGGATGCAGGAGGCCCCGCTGCGGGTGGCGCCAGCGGATCAGCGCTTCCACGGCGATGGTGCGGCCGCTGGCGATGTCGATCTCGGGCTGGTATTCCAGCATGAATTCATTGCCCGCCAGCGCCTGGCGCAAGCGCTTTTCCATTTCGACCCGCTCGACGACATGGCTATTCATTTCGGGACTGAAAAATTGCAGGGCGTTGCGGCCGGCCTGCTTGGCGTGGTACATGGCGACGTCGGCGTGTTTTAATAAAATGTCGACGTCGTCTCCATCGCCGGGAAACATGGCGATGCCGATCGAGGCGGAGATACGCACCTGGTCGTGAGCCGAGTCCGCGCCCGCCGCGTGGCCGTCGCGCAGCGCGCCCTGGCCGGGCGGCTGCACGGGATCGAGGGGTATCGGCTGCGCCACCGCCTGCATCACGGTGTTGGCCACGTGCGCCGCCTGGTCGGCGCCGCGGATATCGGCCAGGATGACGACGAACTCGTCGCCGCCATGGCGGCTGACGGTATCGACCGTCCGCACGCAGCGCGTCATGCGCAGCGCCAGCTCTTTCAAGACGGCGTCGCCGGCCTGGTGGCCGAGGCTGTCGTTGATCTGCTTGAAATGGTCGAGATCGATGAACATCAGGGCCACCCGGGTATTGCGCCGGCGCGCCGTGGCCAGGGCCTGGTGCAGGCGGTCGAGAAACAGCACGCGATTGGGCAGGTCGGTCAAAAAATCGTGCTCGGCCAGGTGACGGGTGTGCGCCTCGGCCTGGCGGCGGCGGGTGATGTCGCTGAGGATGACGATGTAACTGGCGATGGTGGCGTCGCCGCCCCGAATCGCGGTGATGGCCGCGTGGACGGGATAGATCTCGTGGTTGACGCGTTCGCCGAAAATTTCGCCCTCCCAGTGGTCGTGGTCGGCCAGGTATTTCCAAATCTGTTGATAAAAGGCCGGCTCGTGCGGACTGGTCTGCAGGTTCGGCACCTCCTGGCCGATGATGGCGTCGGCCGCATAGCCGGTAATGTCGGTAAATGCCTGGTTGACCGCCAGCACCCGGTGCCCCGGGTCGAGAATCAGGGTGGCGTCGCGGCTGTTGCTGAACACCTGGGCGGCCATCTGCAGACTTTGGTGGATGGCATGGCGGGCGGATATGTCGCGGATAACGGCGTAGGCCAGTTGCTCATGGCCGAATGCAACGGAGGTGAGCAGCACGTCCGCATGAAACAACTCACCATTGCAGCGCCGGTATTGCCATTCGAATTGCTCGTTGCCTTGAACAAAGGCGCGGGCGGCGATGCCGGCGGCACGCAGCTGTGACGATTCGCCGCCCGCTTGCTGTTCCGGCGCAAACTCGAGCAAGGCATGGCCGACCAGCATCGATCGCTCTTCGCAAGCGAACAGGCGCAGGGCAGCCGGGTTGGCGTCGATGATTTCGTCGCCGCCCAACAGCATGATGGCATCGGCGGAGCGCTCGAACAGCAGGCGGGAATTGGCCCCTTCGCGGCGCAGCGTTTGTTCGTCGGCCTTGCGGCCGGTGACGTCGATTTGCATGCACAGCACCTGCTGGGTAAAACCGTCGCGGCTGACAGCGTAATGGCTGGCGTACACCCAGCGTTCGCTGCCGTCGGCACACTGCACCAGCCAGTCGCGCGGCGGCGGCGCCTCGCCGCTGTCCCACACCCGTGTGATCAGCTGCCCGATTTCCTCGGTGTGACCGGGGTGCGGCACCACGGCGGTGAGAATGCGGCCGATGGCCTGCTGCGCCGGCACGCCGAACAGGGTTTCGCAGCGCGTGTTCCAGTAACGGATAGTGCCGTCGCGGTCGCAACTGTGGACGGCGACGTTAGGTGTCAGTCCGACGGCGGCGACGAAGCGGTAGAGGAAATCGAGCGCGGCCAGGCCGGCGCCGGCGGGTCCGTCGTGGGGGTTGCTGTCGGGCGAACCCGCATGCATATCTGCTGCCACTGCATCCTCGCGATCTGGTGCTGCCGAAAATTGGCTACCCATTGTGGGTGGCGCAGGCGCTGCCCCGCTTGTCCGTCGTCAAAGGTGCTGATGGGCTGCGGCCCGCCCCGGAAATCCGACGCTCCATCGCGTATTTGCGCAGTTCGTCGGCGCCAATCGCCCTCCTGTCGCATGCTGCTGGCCCGCGCTGTTGTGTTTTTCTATAGTGCCACCATGCGCCTCCCGCTCCATCTCGGCCGAGAAGGAGCACAAGCGCCCCGTATCATTGTATAAAAGCACAAAAATCACTTCGTTCCATCTTTATCCTGAATAGACATCACGCCCATGAAAATCGAGACCATGCCCCCGCCGCCCACCACCACCAGCCGGCGCCACTGGAAGAAAAGCGTCGCCCTGCTGCTGATCGTGCTGCTGGCCGGCGGCGGCTGGTATGCGATCAAGGCGCGCGATGCCAAGCCGGCCGGCGCGGCCGCCGCCGCGAACAAAGAGGGCAAGGACGGGCCGAAGGTGGATGTCTACGAACTGTCGAAGGCCGACGTCGCCGTCATCGCCACCCGCGAATTGCGGCTGAATCTGCCGTTGGCGGGCGCGCTGGCGCCGCTCGACCAGGCCACCGTCAAATCGAAGGTGTCGGGCGTGGTGCAGGACACCACCTTGATGGAAGGCACCAATGTGGCGGCCGGCCAGGTGATTGCCCGTCTGGACGCCGCCGACCAGCGCGCGCGGGTGGCGCAGATGCAGGCCGCCTACGATGAGGCCAATGCACGCCTGTCGCTGGCGAAAAAGAACAGCGCCAACAGCCAGGCCCTGCTCGCGCAAAAATATATTTCGCAATCGTCCTACGACACCAGCCAGAACAGCGTGGAACTGGCGCAGGCCAGCCTGGCCGCCGCCAAGGCCCAGCTCGACATGGCGCGCATCGCCCTGGCCGACACCGTGATCAAGGCGCCGCTGTCGGGCGTGGTCAGCAAGCGGCATGTGCAGGCCGGCGAAAAGCTGGCGCCGGACATGCCGGTGGCGACCATCGTCAACCTGCGCCAGCTGAACCTGGAAGCCCAGGTGCCGGCCTCGGAAGTGCCGCGCGTAAAAATCGGCCAGGAAGTGCGTTTCAAGGTCGACGGCTTTGCCCAGCGTGATTTTATCGGCAAGGTGGCCCGCATCAGCCCCACCACCGAAGCCGGTTCGCGCTCGATGGTGGTGTATATCAGCGTCGACAACAGCGATGGCGCGCTGCGTGGCGGCATGTTCGCCAAGGGCGTCATCACCACGGAAAAATCGGCGGCGGCGCCGCTGGTGCCGCTGGCCGCCGTGCGCGAGCTCAAGGGCGAACAGGTGGTCTACACCATCGTCGACGGCAAGGTGGCCACGCAGCCGGTGACCCTGGGCCTCAGAAACGACGACGATGGCGTCGCCGAAGTCAAATCCGGCCTGCAGGAAGGCGCCACCGTGATCACCGCCCGCCTCGATGCGGTCAAGCCGGGGCAAAAGGTGCGCATCGGCGCAGCCCCTGCCGTTGCTCCCGCTGTTGCCGTAAAGGGTTGAACCATGTGGATTACCAGAACCAGCATCAACAACCCCGTCTTCGCCACCATGGTCATGGTCGCGCTGATGGTGCTAGGCTTGTTTTCCTACCGCGGCCTGCCGCTGGAGAGCATGCCGAGCGTGGAAATCCCGTTTGCCTGGGTAGAAGTGCAATATCCCGGCGCTTCCCCGGAACAGGTCGAGAACGACATCACGCGCCCGCTCGAGGACGCCATCAATTCGGTGAGCGGCATCAAGACCATCCGCAGCAATTCGTGGGAAGGGCGCGCCGGCGTCAGTCTTGAATTCCAGTTGAGCACCAACGTCGACAAGGCCATGCAGGAAGTGCGCGACAACATCGGCCGCGTGCGCCCGAGTTTTCCAAAGGACGCCAAGGAGCCGCTGGTGATCCGCGCCGAGGGCGACAACGAGCAGCCGATCGTCGAGATGACCTTGATGTCCGACAGTCGCGACCTGCGCGAGATGTCGACCCTGACCGAGCAGGTCATCACCAAGCGCCTGCAGGGCGTGGCCGGGGTCGGACAAGTGCGCATCAACGGCAAGACCAACCGCCAGATCCTGGTCAATCTGAAACCTGAGCAATTGCAGAGCCAGAACATCGGCGTCGACGAGGTATTGCGCTCGATCCAGGCGACCAATGCCAATATGCCGGCCGGTAACCTCAGCTACGGCGCCAGCGAGCAACTGGTGCGCATCGAAGGGAAAATGAAGACGGCGCGCGATTTCAACCGCATCATCGTGGCGCGCCGCGCCTCCGGCCCCGTCTACCTGGAACAGGTGGCGACCGTCGTCGATGGCGAGCAGGAAGAAACCTCGGTGTCGCGCGTAAACGGCAAGCGCGCCATTTCCATCGAGGTGACCAAGGTGCAAGGCGCCAACGTCGTCGAGGTCGGGACAAATCTGGCCAAGGCGGCTGCCAAGATGCAGACCGAGTTCGGCAGCGATTACCAGTTGCGCGTGATGGAAAACCAGGCAGAAAGGGTGAAAAGCCAGCTCGACAACGTCAAGGAAACCATCATCGAAGGCGCCGTGCTGACCATGATCATCGTGTTCCTGTTCCTGCATTCGTGGCGGAGCACCATCATCACCGGCCTGACTTTGCCGATTTCCGTGCTGGCCAGTTTTATTGCCATGAAAGCGTTTGGTTTTACGCTCAACTTCCTGACCCTGATGGCCTTGTCTCTGTGCATCGGCCTGTTGATCGACGATGCGATCGTGGTGCGTGAAAATATCGTGCGCCACCTGAATATGGGCAAGAGCCACCTGCGCGCGGCCTTTGACGGCACCAATGAAATCGGCCTGGCGGTGATGGCCACGACGTTTGCGATTGTCGCCGTGTTCGTGCCGATCGCTTACATGCAGGGCATCATCGGCCGCTTTTTCATGCAGTTCGGTATCACCGTCGCGGTCGCCGTACTGGTGTCGCTGTTCGTCAGCTTTACGCTCGATCCGATGCTGTCGTCGGTCTGGCCCGATCCGGTCAAGGACCGTTTCAAATATGTGCCGTGGCTGGGACGCATGATGGAAACCATCGAGCATGGCATCGACAAGGTGCACGTGGGGTACGGCAAGGTGCTGAGTGTCGCGCTGCGCTGGAGAAAATGCACGCTGGCCCTGGCTTTGGCGCTGTTTGCCGGCAGCATCGCCCTGATCCCGATGGTGGGCGGAGAAATGTTCCCGGAAACCGACAACGGCTACATCCAGCTGCGCTTCAAAACCCCGGTCGGCTCCAGCCTCGATTACACGGCGCAGAAAGTGGAACAGATGACCGCGGCGCTGGGCGAATTCGGCAAGGAAATCGACACCATTTCCACCACCGCCGGCACCTATGACGGCCGCAACGCCGCCCAGATGAATGTCAAGCTGGCCGACTTGAAAGTGACGAAACGCCGCTCGCAACAGGAACTCGAAGGTTTGATCCGCAAACGCCTGGAATCGATCGCCGGCATCACCACCTCGGTGGGCAACCGGCCGATCTTCATCGCCATCCTCGGCCAGGACGAAGCCAAGCTCGACGCCGTGGCGCACA
>JAQGNM010000477.1 GCA_028291845.1 Massilia sp.
GCCGTCATCCACAAGGCCGGCGCCGCCTTGTCGCCGGTCATGGCGATCAGGCCGGTGGCCACCGCCGGGGTAAAGCCGCCGAACAGCGCGGTGGCCAGGCTGTAGGCCAGCGAAAAGCCGACGGTTCTCACTTCCACCGGCATCACCTCGGTCAGCGCCACGACCATCGCGCCGTTATAACTGCCATATAAAAACGACAGCCACAGTTCGACCATCAGCATGTGGATGAACGAAGGGTCTTGTACCAGCCAGCGCATCGCCGGGTAGGCGGTCAAGATGGTCAGCAGCGCGAAGCCGACCAGCAAAGGCTTCCGGCCGATGCGATCGGACAGCGCGCCCATCACCGGCAACCAGATAAAGTTCGACACGCCGACGAACAGGGTGACGATCAGCGCGTCGCCGGTCGACAGTTTCAGTACCGCCTTGCCGAAGGTGGGCGTGTACACCGTGATCAGGTAGAACGACACCGTGGTCAGGGCCACCATCATCATCCCGGCGATCACCAGCGCCCAGTTGTCGAGCATGGATTTGAAGATCTCGCCGGTGGTGGGGCGATGCGTGCGGCGCGCGAATTCCTCGGTTTCCTGCAGCGAGCGGCGGATCACGAACAACACCGGCACGATCATGCAGCCGATGAAAAACGGGATGCGCCAGCCCCAGTCGCCAATTTGCTCCCTGCTCAGGAGCGCATTCAAGCCATAACCGAGGGCCGCCGCCACCACGATCGCCACCTGCTGGCTGGCCGACTGCCAGCTGACATAAAAGCCCTTGCGGCCGGGCGTCGCCATCTCGGACAGGTAGACCGAGACGCCGCCCAATTCCGCGCCCGCCGAAAAGCCCTGCAGCAGGCGGCCGGAGAGCACCAGCAGGGGCGCGGCGTAGCCGATGCTGGCGTAGCCGGGCACGCAGGCGATCAGCAGGGTCCCCATCGCCATCAGGCCGAGGGTGACGATCAGGCCCTGGCGGCGGCCGACGCGGTCGACGTAGGCGCCGAGCACGATGGCGCCAAGGGGCCGCATCAAAAAGCCGGCGCCGAAGGTCATGAAGGTCATCATCAGCGAGGCGACTTCATCGCCGCTGGGGAAGAAGGCCCTGGCGATCGACGAGGCATAAAAGCCGAACAGGAAAAAGTCGAACATGTCCATGAAATTGCCGCTGGTGACACGCAGGACGGTGCCGACCTTGGAGTGCGGCGCGGGGGATGTGGTGTGCATGGGACCTCCGATGGCCGCGCGTGAGGCGCGGCGAATGCAGATAAACGATTTACCAATAAAAAATCAGTGCGCCGCTTCCAGCTCGCGGGCCGGCGCGCTTGCCTTGACGACGATCGGATCGAGCCCGCTGGCGACGATTTCCGGCCGCACCGCGGGCGAGGCCATGAAGCGCAGCAGTTCGCGCGCCGCTTGGCTGTGCTGGCTTGCCACCGGGATGCCGGCGGCGAAGCGGGTCACGCTCTGCACCGCTTCCGGCAGGCGGGCGACGAAGTCGATGCCCGCCACCGGCAGGATCTCGCTGACCTGCTGGAAACCGAGCTCGTAGTCGCCCCTGGCCACCAGCGACGCGACCGGGGTTTTTTCGACCATGTGAGCTTTCGGCTTCATCTGCGCTTCGATCCCCAGCCGGGGCAGCAGTTCTGTTTCGATGTAGACGCCGCTGGCGCTGTCGGAATACGCGATCGAGTTCGACGCCAGCATCGCCTGGCGCAGCTTGTCGACGGTGGAGATGTCGGGCCTGGCGTGGCCGCTTTTGACGGCCATGCCGATGCGCGAGTCGGCCAAATCGGTGCGGCTCGAGGCGATCACCTTGCCCTCGCGGATCAGCTGGTCGAGGGCGTAGCCGACCATGATGACGACATCGGCTGCTTCGCCCCGCGCCAGCCGGTTCGGGATCGCCTCGGGCGCCTTGCCCATCGACGGCCCCCAGGCGGTGTGCAGGGTATGGCCGCTGGCTGCTTCGAACTTCGGCTGCAGCGCTTTGTAGGCGCTTGAAAAGCCGCCGGAATTCATCACGGCGACGTCGTCGGCGCGGGCGGCAGCGGTGTTGGTGATCAGCAGAGCGGCAAGACTGATGGTAGAGAAGGGCAAGCGCATGGGGTCTCCGATGGTTGAATGGCTGTATATTTTTGGTCCATTATCGCCATGCGCGATTGATAAAGTAAAATGCATAATTACTTCCTTTTGATGCTCCCATAACATCAATAAACATCGATAACATGAACCGCTTACGTTTCGATCTCGATGATCTGCAAGCCATGGTGGCGGTGGTGGAGCAGGGCGGTTTTCGTGCTGCCGCGCTGGCCTTGCACCTGTCGCAGCCGGCGCTGTCGCGCCGCATCGCCAAGCTGGCGGATGCCTTGAACGTGCAGCTGTTCGAGCGCACCACGCGGCGCGTGGCATTAACCTTGATGGGGCGCGAATTTTACGGGCGCGCCGTGGAAATACTGCAGGGCGTGGAAGCGTCGCTGCACGACATCAGCGACCTGTCGCTGGCGCAGGGCCAGGTGACGGTCGCCTGCGTGCCCTCGGTGGCGCACAATTTTCTGCCGCCGATCATGCAGCGCTATCACCAGCAGTCGCCGCGCGTGAGACTGCGCATCGTCGACGAAGGCGCGCACGCGGTGCTTCAGCACGTGGCGCGCGGCGACGCCGATTTCGGCATCAATTTTCTCGGCGCCGATGAAGCGGGCATCGACTTCGAGGCGATTCTTCAAGAGCGTTTTGTGATGGCCTGCCGCTTCGACCATGCGCTGGCAAAGCGCCGCGCGGTCGGCTGGGACGACATCGGAAAATACCCCGTACATCACGGTCGCCAAGTCGAGCGGTAACCGCATGGTGCTCGACCGCGCGGCGCCGGCCGTCGGCGCACGCCCGCCGTCGATGGTCGAAGTGAGTCACGTGTCGACCTTGCTGGAGATGGTCAAGGCGGGTCTGGGCATCGGCGTGGTGCCGCAACTGGCGATGCCGCTCGATGCGGCCACGGTGCTGCGCGCCGTGCCTTTGAAAGGCGCACCGATCACCCGCACGCTGGGGGTGATCCGACGGGGCGGGCGGGTACTGGCGCCGCCTGCCCAACATTTTTACGACATGCTCAAGGATGCGGTTGGCAAACAAAAGTAAAACCCTACTTTTGTTTGGATTAGTCAGTAGAACAAGGGAAACCCAGCTTACCGGCGAAAAGCCAGTCAGGTAAAATCACCGGCGAAGCCGGATGATTTTTGACGTAAACCCGATTCAGATCAGGCATCGCCTCGGGGAGTGACTTGGTGATGTGCATGCGAAAGAGCATCTGGGCATGCTTATTTCTCGTGAAAATGGCTGCGGTGAGTCTGCCGGGAAGCACTTCTCTAGACAATGCGTTTGACCAGCATCGAGCGGATGTTACCGATGGCCGCCGCCGGACTCAAGCCCTTGGGGCAGACGTCGGCGCAGTTCATGATGGTGCGGCAGCGAAACAAGCGATAGACGTCGTTGAGATTGTCCAGCCGCTTGGCGGTGGCTTGATCGCGGCTGTCGGCGATGAAGCGGTAGGCCTGCAACAAGCCGGCCGGTCCGACGAACTTGTCCGGGTTCCACCAGAAACTGGGGCAGGACGCGGAGCAGCAAGCGCACAGGATGCATTCGTACAGTCCGTTGAGCTGGTCGCGCTCCTCGGGTGACTGCAGGCGTTCGCGTTCGGGCGGCGGATCGTCGTTGATCAGGTAAGGCATGATGGAGTAATACTGACGCCAGAAACTGCTGAGGTCGACGATCAGGTCGCGCACGACCGGCATGCCCGGCAGGGGCCGCAGCACGATGGGCTTGGCCACCTCGCGGATATTGGTGATGCAGGCCAGGCCGTTCCTGCCGTTGATGTTCATGCCGTCCGAGCCGCACACCCCTTCGCGGCAGGAGCGGCGGAACGACAGGCTGTCGTCGATCTCGCCCTTGATGCGCATTAGCAGGTCGAGCACCATGCGCTCGCCATGCCCGACCGGCACGTCGTAGCGCTGCATGCGCGGCGCTTGATCGCTGTCCGGATCGTAGCGATAAATTTGCAGTTCCACAGTGTCCACTATGGTCTCCCGACGTGTTTTTTGCTGCTTGTTTTTGGCTTTGTAGCTGTTTTACGTTTGCAACGCGCTACCCCAGCGCCGTATCGAGCACCAGCATGGCGGCAAACCCCGCCGCCAGCGCGCAAGAGGCCAAACTGCCGTTGCCGTGCAGATGGGTTTCCGGGATCACTTCATTGACGATGACGAACAACATGGCGCCCGCCGCCGCCGCCAGTCCGATCGGCAGCAGCGCCGCCGACATGCCGACCATCACCACTCCGGCCAGCGCCGCGACCGGCTCGACCAGGCCGCTGGCCATGCCGAGGGCGGTGGCATGCACGCGGCCATAGCCGGCGCTGCGAAACGCCAGCGCCACCACCAGGCCTTCCGGCAAATCCTGCACGGCGATGCCGGTGGCCAGGGTGCTGGCCTTGTCCAGGTCGATGCCTGCGTACGCCACCCCGATCGCCATCCCTTCCGGCATGTTGTGCAGGGTAACCGCCGCCATGAACAGCCACGCGCGGCGCAAGGTCGCTGCCGTGCGTGCCGTTGCCACGCCTGCCGTCGCCAAGTCGCTGCCTGCCGCCGGGCCGGCCGCGCTGGCGGGCAGCGAAAGTGCCGCGTGCCCGCTCTGGGCGCCGTCGGCCACTCTGGTCAAGCTGTCGGCTAGCCGGTCCAGTCCGGTAATGACGGCCACCCCTGTCAGCAGGCCGACCGCCACCACCAGGCTGGCTCCCATGCGGCTTGGCACCATGGCGCCGGCGCTTGCCAGGGCCGGCACCAGCAGTGAAAATGCCGTGGCCGCGAGCATCACCCCGGCGCCGAAACCGAGAAAACAATCGAAGCCGCGCTGCGAATAGCTGCGCGCAAACAGCGCCGGCAAGGTGCCAATCGCCGTGGCCGCCGCCGCCGCGCCGCCCGCTGCCAGCCCCAACAACAGACGCTGTTGCTGCAACGCGGTCCAAGCGCCGTCCACCTTCGCTGCCAGCAAACCGCCCAGCGCTGCGATGGTCAGCGCCAGCAGGGGACCGCCGCGCCAGCGGCTGGCGCGCCAGGCCGATACGCTGCGTAATCGCTCACTGCGGCTGCTGTCCATTTGCGCGCGGCGTCCGCTTATTGCCGGCTGGCGCCGCCGCCACCCGTGCCGCCGGTGCCGCCGGTGCTGCTGCCCGAGCCGCTGCCGCCCATCGACGACTGCGCCTCGCTGCCGCTCTGCAAGCTGGACGAGCCCTGCTGGCCCACCGGCGCGCCGTCGCCCATGCGCATCTGGCCTGCCATGCCCATGCCCAGCTCGGCGCCGGTCAGCGGATTGGCGCTGGTGTTGGACGCCGTGCGGCTGATCATTTGCTCGAGCGTGGAGACTTCGCTGCTGTCGAGATTGACCTGTGCTTCGCCACTGCCGCCATCGACCGCCATCTGGTCGGCCGGGTCGGACACCACTTGCCACTGGTCGCCCTGGTTCCACGGACCGCGCACCTCGGGGCCGCCCTGCGACATATTGAAATACACATTGGTAAAGCGCGGATCGCCCGGCAGTTTGCCTGGGGGGAAGTTCGGCTCGATCGAATACAGCGCCTTTTCAAACGACTTCTGGTGCGCCACTTCGCGCGTCATGAGAAATCCCAGCGCTTCCTTCACGCCCGGGTCGTCGGTGAGATTGATCAGCCGCTCGTAGACGATTTTGGCGCGCGCCTCGGCGGCGATGTTCGAGCGCAGGTCGGCGGTCGGCTCGCCGATGGTGTCGATATAGCCAGCGTTCCACGGCACGCCGGCCGAATTGATCAGCGGCGCGCCACCGCCATACAGCAGCTGGGTGACATGGCTGTCGTTGCCTGCCCCCGAAATCGCGCGGTACAGTTCGCCCTCGCTTTCGACCCCTTCGGCCAGCCGCCCGCGCGCGCCGCGGTTGAGCATCACCACGATGTTGCCGATGACTTCCAGGTGGCTCAGTTCTTCGGTTGCGATGTCGAACAGCATGTCGCGCCGGCCTGGATCTTCCTCGGAAACGGCCTGGGTAAAATAGCGCATTGCCGCCGCCAACTCGCCTTGCGGTCCGCCGAATTGCTCGAGCATGAGATTGGCCAGGCCTGGATTGGTTTCGTTGACTCGTACGGTGTATTGCAGACGTTTGTTGTGAGCAAACATGGTCTCTCCTTCACACATGACTTCATACAAAATTCGCACAGTTGCCTTCGAATTTCTTACAGACTGTACGCATGAGTTAGCCGTTTGGCGCATGCGCCAACGCGGCGTTGAACCATCATGTGCGCTTCATGGCGAGCGCGCTATCGGTAAAATATGCCAAAGCAACGTCGGACCTGTCTGAGTCGTCTGTAGGATTGCGGCTGACAACGGCAGAACGAAATCGGCGCTGTTTCAGCACTTCGAGTAACTTCAGCGGCAACCCACAGCTAACGGTGAAAGCGCCCATGAAAAAAGCGGCCCGCAGGCCGCCTCGTGCATAGATACGCCGACTTATTTCGCCGCCGGTTTCAGGTACTGGTCCAGCCAGCCCAGCACGGTCTGGTGCCACAGCACCGAGTTGGCCGGCTTGAGCACCCAGTGATTCTCGTCCGGGAACACCAGCAATTGACTGGGAATGCCCTGGCGCTGCAGGGCGGTGAAGGTGCCCAGGCCCTGGCTGACGGGAATGCGGAAATCCTTCTCGCCATGAATCACCAGCATAGGCGTTTTCCACTTGGTGACGTAGTTCACCGGATTGAATTTTTCGTGCTTTTGCGGCGCCGTAAAGTAGCTGCCGCCGTTTTCCCACTCGTTGAACCACAGTTCCTCGGTCGAGTAATACATGGCGCGGTTGTCGAATACGCCGTCATGGTTGACGATGCATTTGAAACCGTTCGACCAGTTCCCCTCGATCCAGTTCATCATGTAGCCGCCATACGACGCGCCGAGCGCGCAGGCGTTGTTGGTATCGAGCCATGGATACTTGGCGCCGGCCGCGGCCAGGCCCTTTTTCAGGTCTTCCAGCGGCGCGCCGCCCCAGTCGCCGCTGATGGCGTCGGTGAACTTCTGGCCGTAGCCGGTCGACCCGTGAAAATCGATGAACACGGCGGCGTAGCCGGCGCCGGCGTAGGTCTGCGGATTCCAGCGGTAGCTCCAGCTGTTGCCGAAACTGCCCTGCGGGCCGCCGTGCACCAGGAAAGCCACCGGATATTTGACACCAGCTTGCGCGTTCCACGGCTTCATCACGTGGCCGTACACGGTTTCCCCTTTTGCCCCCTTGAACGAGAACTGCTCGAATTCGCCAAAGCGCACGTCGGCCAGGGCCTTTGCGTTCAAGTTGGTCAATGGCGCCCAGGCATCACCCAGACGCCGGTACAGCTGGGCGCCGCCGGTCAGCGACGCCTGGCTGATGACGATGTTGGCGCCGGCGGCGTCGAAACCGCCGACATAACCCTTGTCGGTCAGCGCCGTCACCTTGCCGCTGGCCGCATCGATCGAGAACAGGCGGTGCTGGCCGACGTCGTCGGCGTTGGCCAGCAGCGTCTTGCCGTCAGGCGCCCAGCGGAAGTCCGAGACCGAGCGGTCCCACTTGTCCGCCAGCGTGCGCTTCTTGCCGGTGGCGACGTCGAGCAGCACGAAATGGAAGCGGTCCGCCTCGAAGCCGGGACGCGTCATCGCCAGGTAGGCGATCGTGCGTCCGTCTGGCGAGTAGGTCGGTTTCGAATCCCATGCCGGGTTCTCGGAGCTCAGGTTGCGCGGTGCGGCGACGCCTGCTGCCGGCAC
>JAQGNM010000491.1 GCA_028291845.1 Massilia sp.
CGTTGCCGGCGACCAGGGCCGCCGCTACTTGTCCCGTAAAAATCGCCAGCGGAAAATTCCATGGGCTGAAGCAAACCACCGGACCGAGCGCGGCGGCGGCGGCGCTACCGGCGGCCTGGTGGGCGTAATAGCGCAGAAAATCGACGGCTTCGCGCACTTCGGCGATCGCGTTCGGCAGGGATTTGCCCGCTTCGCGCACGGCCAGCGCCATCAATTCCTGGCAGTGGATTTCGAACAGATCGGCAACCCTGGCGACGATCGCCGCGCGCGCGGCCGGCGTGCGGCCCTCCCACTGGGGCGCCTGCATGGCGGCGGCGTTCAAGGCGGCGTCGACTTGCGCGGCGCTGGCGTCGACACTGGTGCCGACGATATCGCCATGATTGGCAGGATTGACAATATCAGCGGGCGTTTGCGTCGATGCGAGCTCGGCGGCGATCAGCGGCTGCGCGGCATAAGTTCTCGGCTGGCCGAGGGTGCCCGATAAAGCCGTCAACACGTTTTCATCGCTCAGATCGAGACCGGCCGAGTTGTCGCGCTCGGCGCCGAACAGCTTGCGGGGCAAGGCGATGCCCGGGTGCGGCGCGCCCTGCTGAGCGGCGGCCGCCGCGAACGGATCGGCGATCAGCGAAGCGATCGACACTTGCGGATCGACGATCTGATTGACGAAGGACGAATTGGCGCCATTCTCCAGCAGGCGGCGCACCAGGTAGGCCAGTAAAGTTTCGTGCGAGCCGACCGGGGCGTAGATGCGGCAAGCCTTGTCGAGGTTACTATTGCCGACCACCTGGTCATACAAGGTTTCGCCCATGCCGTGCAGACATTGAAATTCATAATTGGTGATGCCGTCGGCCTTGGCCCAGGTATAAATCACCGCCAGCGAGTGGGCATTGTGGGTGGCAAATTGCGGGTACAGGCGGTTAGCGTTCGACAGCAATTTGCGCGCACAGGTCAGATAGCTGACGTCCGTGTAGACTTTTCTCGTATATACCGGAAAGCCGGGCATGCCGTCGACCTGGGCGCGTTTGATCTCCGCATCCCAATACGCGCCTTTGACCAGGCGCACCATGAATTTGCGGCCGCTTCGCT
Source organism: Massilia sp. (assembly GCA_028291845.1). Lineage (GTDB taxonomy): Bacteria > Pseudomonadota > Gammaproteobacteria > Burkholderiales > Burkholderiaceae_D > JAFCUW01. The sequence continues at coordinate 1,087 of JAQGNM010000491.1, forward strand.
TAGCCAGATCGACCAGGAAATTGATCACGAAGGGGCAGCGTTTTTGGTAAGCCTGCACCACGAAGCCGATCCCGTCAAAGCCGGCCAGGGTGGGATCGAAGGCCATCGCTTCCATCAGGTCGAGCGAGATTTCCAGGCGGTCGGCTTCTTCGGCGTCGATATTGATGCCAATGTTGTACTGCTTGGCCAGCAGCACCAGAGAACGCACGCGCGGCAGCAATTCATTCATCACGCGCGCGTGCTGGGCACGGCTATATCTCGGGTGCAGGGCCGACAATTTGATGGAGATGCCGGGACCGTCGTTGATGCCGCGGCCATTCGAGGCCTTGCCGATGGCGTGGATCGCCGTTTCGTACGACTGGTAATACGCTTGCGCATCGTGTTCGGTGAGCGCCGCTTCGCCCAGCATGTCGTATGAATAGCGATAACCGCGCGCCTCGTTCGGCTGGCTGTTTTTCAGGGCTTCATCGATGGTCTGGCCGGTAACGAACTGGTTGCCGAGCATGCGCATGGCCAGGTCGACGCCTTTGCGAATCAGGGGTTCGCCGCCCTTGCCGATCAATTTGGTCAAGGCCGAACCCAGACCCTGTTCGCTGCTGGTGCCGACCAGCTTACCGGTGATCAACAAACCCCAGGTGGCGGCGTTGACGAACAGCGATGGCGATTCGCCCAGGTGTTTGCGCCAGTCGCCCTTGCTGATTTTGTCGGCAATCAAGCGGTCGGCGGTGGCGCTGTCGGGAATACGCAACAGGGCCTCGGCCAGGCACATCAGGGCGACCCCTTCTTCCGACGACAGGGAAAATTCATGCATCAGGGCATCCACGCCCGAGGCGCGGGTGCGCTTGGCGCGCACCTGCTCGACCAGCCGCCGCGCCAGCGGCGCCGCCTGCTCGTTGGCGCGCGCGCCCTGCCCCAGCAGCCACGCGACGGCGTCCGCTTCGTCACGCCGGTACGCCGCGGTGATTGCGGCCCGCAGCGCTGACTGGGGCGGTTTGATTTCGGCAAGCAGGGCGGCAAACGGGGTGTTAATTACGGCCGGGGACGCGGCAATATTCATGAAGGACTCTTTAGTAGGCGACAATAAGACGAAGACGGCTGGTTCGATGGCAAACGCAGCGGGATGCAGTGAAACATCGCGGAAGGACGTTTCAAAGTTGATTCGATTGTAGTGGGATTTCTTCTGGATTAATTCTGGTATTACGCAATACTAGCAATAGATAGTTTTTGATGAGACAATTTGACCAAATAAAATTTATTCTGGGGGACTACCGCCATGCTGGACAAGATTAGCAAGAAAATCCTGGCCGAACTGCAAAATGACGGGCGCATCAGCAACGTCGAACTGGCCGCGCGCGTCAACCTGTCGCCCGCCGCCTGCCTCGAGCGGGTGCGCAAGCTGCATGAATCGGGTTACATCATGGGCTACACGGCCCAGTTGAATCCCCAATTGCTCGACGTCTCCCTGCTGGTATTCATCGAAGTGGTGCTCGATCGCACGACGCCTGAAGTCTTCGATGCCTTCAAGAATAGCGTACAACTGATCCCGGAAGTGCTCGAATGCCACATGGTGGCCGGCGGTTTCGACTACCTGGTGAAAGCGCGCGTCAAGGACATGGCGGCGTACCGGGAGTTTTTGGGTAAAACGCTGCTGCAAAAGGGGGTGCGCGAAACCCACACCTACGCAGTGATGGAAGAAGTGAAAAATACCACGAAGCTGCCGATCCGCTAGTCGCGCCGCTGGCCGCTATGCCATTGACGCCGTCGACCGGCGCTGGAAGTGCTATTCGCCAGGCGGCTGCAGCTTGTGCGACGGCGACGTCGTCAAATCCATCATCTCAAAATGTTTCCTCAACCACGTATGCGCCGGGCTTCGCGCATCGCGCTCGTGCCACAGCATGTCGATGTGGACGGCGGGAAGGTTGAACGGCAACTCGCGCCACACCAGCGCTTCGGCGGTGCCGGTCGAGGCGATCAAGTGTTTCGGCAATACCGTGATCAAGTCCGAATTGGCGACCACCCGGCCGGCGGTAAAAAACTGATTTACTGTCAGCAAAATGCGGCGTTCGCGGCCCAGCTGGGCCAGCGCTTCGTCGGTCAGGCCGTGGGCGCGGCCGGAGAAGCTGACCAATAAATGGTTGGCGGCGACGTAGCGGTCCAGGGTCAACTCGACTTTGGCCAGCGGGTGGTTCTTGCGCATCACGCAGACATAGCGGCCCGAATACAAGCGCTCGTGGCGCACCGGCGAGCTGGTGTCGGACGACAATTGCGCCGCCACCCCGGGGAAAAAGCCGACTGCCAGATCGATGTCGCCGCGCAGCAGCATCGGCCGCGGTTCGCGCGTGGTCAGGGGCACCATGCGCACGGTGACGCCGGGCGCTTCGCTTTCGATGGCGCGCATCAGCGACGGCAGCCAGAAGGCGGCGGTGGCATCGGCCATCGCCATTCTGAAAGTGGCGTTGGCCTTGCTGACGTCAAACGTGCCCGGGGCAACCGCCGCTTCCAGGCCGGCCAGGGCCTGGCGCACGGCCGGCCACAATTGTTCCGCGCGCGGGGTCGGCTTGACGCCATAGGCGGTGCGAATCAGCAACTCATCGCCCAGGCTCTCGCGCAGGCGCTTGATGGCGTTCGACACGGCCGGCTGGGTCATGGCCAGATGGCCGGCGGCGCGCGTCAGATTTTGTTCCGTCATGACGGCGTCGAACACGCGCAGCAGGTTCAGGTCGAGGGTAAGAAAGCTCATGGAGATGAAAAAAGTGAATGTTTATGCTGCCGACATCGGGTGATGCCAATATACATCAATCTATTCAGCATTCATATAATGGGTATTGCAAATTGGAATTAGATTTATATGTTGCGTTGCACTATAGTTTGCTCATAGTAAGCTAAATTCAATTGGAAAAATCGTGTCGTTCACTTCTAGTATGTTTCAAACCGTTACCGGCGTGCCAATCATGCCTATCGTCGGCATCATGCTGGGCGTTGCCGTCGTTGCCGCTCTCGGTGTGTTTTTCAAACCCCTGCTGGCAGGCCTGGTCAAGGCTGCCGTGCTGGTGGTGCGTCCCCGCCTGAGCCGCGAGGAGCAGGCCGCGCGCCGCCAGCTGCGCGATATCAAGCTGATGAAAAAAATGATCAACTCGGCTCACGGCGTAACCCAAACGGCTGAATTGCACTCGTTTGCTTCGCGCGGCTGATTTCAAGGATTTTCAGTAGTTATAAAAAAGCGGCGCCGGTTGTTACCGGGCGCCGCTTTTTTTTTTTGCCGATTCTTGTGTTTTACCGTGCGCCGCCCAGCAAGGCTGGCTTCAAGCCGCTATCGACCGGCTTGTCTCCCAGCCAAATTCTCAGCACTGCATTATAAAAGCCGGGATCGGCGATGGTCTCGCCGACCTTCTTGCCATTCAGTTCGGCCTGGGTGCCGGCGCCGGGGATCATGTCCAGGTGCAGCACATCGCCCTTCTTGACGCCGGGAATGGCGCCAAACAGTTCGCCGAACTTGGCGATCTGGCCCGCATATTTCGCCTTTTCCGCGCCGTCGATATTGTCGTTGATGCCTTTCATGAAGGCGTCGCCGAAGTCGCTCGAGCTGACGTCGCGCATCATGACGATGGTCATGCGGCGCGGGCCTTCCTGTTTCAGGATATCGGCAACGTTATTCTTTTTTTCGCCCAAATACAGGCCGGCCGCATACACCTTGAAGATCACCTTGGTGCGGATGCCGGCGCCATTTAATACCAGGTCCTTGCCGGCCACCTTGGCGGTGTCGTCGAACTTGACGCCGTTGACTTCGGCGGCAACGCTGCCTTGCGCCACCGCGAAGGCCATCAGCGCGCCCGTCAACCAGTGTTTTACATTAAAACGTGTCGCGACCATGGTGTTGTCTCCTTTGTTATTTGAATGAGGAATAGTGCGCGCTGAATATAGCACGAGCGTGCGCAGAAAGCGCCAGTCGGCGCTTTCTGTAAGGACAAAATGGTCAGGCGGCCTTGGCGGCGCTGAGGCGTTCGTATTTGACCATCAGTTGCTCTTTCGATTCGCGCCAGGCCGGATCGAAAGGAATGCAGCTGACCGGGCACACTTGCTGGCACTGCGGCTCGTCGAAATGGCCGACGCACTCGGTGCACTTGTTCGGATCGATCTCGTAGATCTCCGCGCCCATATAAATAGCCTCGTTCGGGCACTCGGGCTCGCACACGTCGCAGTTGATGCAGTCGTCGGTAATCAGTAAAGCCATGTCGTTCAGGCTGCGGAGCCTGGATTCGGATTGTTGGCGGCGTTTTCAGCGATTTTCTTTTGCAGCCAGCGGTCGACCGAGGGAAAGACAAATTTGGAGACGTCGCCGCCGAGGATGGCGATCTCGCGCACGATGGTGCCGGATATAAACTGATACTGGTCCGACGGCGTCAAAAACAGGGTTTCCACGTCCGGCAGCAGATAACGGTTCATGCCGGCCATTTGAAACTCGTATTCGAAATCGGAGACCGCGCGCAGGCCGCGCACGATGACGCGCGCATCATGTTTTCGCACGAAGTCTTTTAGCAAGCCTGAAAAGCTTTCCACCTTGACGTTGGGATAATGCCCCAGCACTTCGTTGGCGATTTCCAGGCGTTCTTCCAGCGAAAAGAAGGGGCGCTTGTTCTTGCTGTCGGCAACGCCCACCACCAGACCGTCGAACAGTCCGGAGGCCCGGCGGACCAGGTCTTCATGGCCTCGGGTGAGGGGATCGAAGGTTCCTGGATATACGGCTACAACCATTGCGGCTCCCTGGAGATGCACTCATATAGAACGCGCATTATGCCCGAAAATGGGTGATCTGCCCCATGTTATGCCCCAGCACGGGGCGGTCGCGCTTAGCTGCGCTGCCATCGGCGACGCTGCCAGTGTAGCGAAAACGCGCACACCATGCTGGGGCCCCGTCAATCCACCGCGTCAATCCACCGTGGGGCTCGATCAAGCGGCGGCGCGCAACTGCAGCAAGTAATAAAACACCATGCCGGCCTTGTCTTGCCGCACCGGGAACCAGGGAGCTAACCAGGCGGGCGTCGGCTCTTCACCGCTGGCGGCGTCTTCCGGGAACGGTAACGGTGTGCCGGACTCGGCATACACCAGGCCTTCGTCGTTCATTAATTTCAGGCACAGGGGCAGGCTTTTCGACAGCAGGTCTTGTTGATACGGCGGATCGAGAAACACCAGGTCGAAGCGGGCGCCGCGCGCGCCCAGCGAAGCGGCCAGCACCAGCGCATCGGCGCGCTGCACGGTGACCGTGTCCGCCTTGAGTTTGTCCTTGATCTCGCTTAGTTGCCGCACCACTTGCGGGTGCGAGTCGACCAGGGTGACGCTGGCCGCGCCGCGGCTGGCCGCTTCAAAACCGAGCGCGCCGCTGCCGGCATATAAATCGAGCACCTGGGCTGTATCCCATTGGTGGTCCCACAGGTGGCTGATCCAGTTGAACACCGTTTCGCGCACGCGGTCGGGGGTGGGGCGCAAGCCGAGCGCATCGAGCACCGGCAACTGGCTGCGTTTCCAATCGCCGCCGATGATGCGAACGTGTTTCGGCGGCGGCGGGCGGTGAACGGGGACTTTAGGAGGCTTTTTTTGCATGGGCGGCACTATATCATTTGCTCACTTGCCAGTTCATCACGTCTGCGGCTGGGTCGACAGTACATTGAAATCCTCGATCCAGCCTGCCATGCGTTTTTGCGCATTGGCCTTCTGGGCCGGCGTGGCGATTTTCACCGCCGTCAGAATCATCTGGATGGTCCCCTCTTCATAAGTGTCATAAAACGCCTTGCGCTCCGGCGCATCGAGGCGATCGAACAATTCGCGCACCAGGCCGTGCAATTGGGTGATGGTGGCGTCCTTGCTCAGCTTTTCCTGCTGAATCTTGCGCACCACGGCGACAATCCTCTTCTGGCGGCGCACCCGCTCATCGAGCCAGATATCGTTGTTCAAGGGGCGCGCATCCGACGCCTTTTTCAGGATCGCTTCCTGCTCGGAACTGAAATGGCCGAACCATAAATTGAACTGCTCCATCGATTTTTTGAAACGGGCTTTTTGCTGGTCTTCCAGGTCGCCCTTCATGAATTTCTTACGATAATCCTCGTTATTCTTGGCGAACTTTTTTTCCATCTGGGCGATCTGCTCCGGCTTGACGGTCCTGGCAAGGTCGGCCAATTCCGGCAACGCTTTAAAGGCGAGCAATTCAGTGCGCGAGCGGATCTGGTCGTAGTCGGCGTGCAGATCGGCCGCCGTCATGCTGCCGGCCAGTTGACGCTGCCCCGTCTGCAGCAGCTGCACATAATCTTTCAGTTGGGTCTTGCGGTGCCACTGGAACAGGTTGTCGATATCGCGTTTCACGAAACCCGACTGGTCGCTGTCGAGGTCCAGATAATTGTTCAACCACCAATACAAGACGGTGTCGCCGTGGTTATACGTGAACCGGATGCTGCTGCAGGCAGTCAGCAGCGCCATCAGGCCTATCAGGAACAGCAGGCGCATGCGGCCGATTCCTGCACTGGTGGGCGTGTTAAAATTTTTCATCTATATAACTCTTTCAAAGTGCTGCTCATGAACGTCGTCATTCTCGCCGCTGGTATGGGAAAGCGCATGCAATCGGCGCTCCCTAAAGTCTTGCATCCCTTGGCAGGCAAGCCGTTGTTGCAGCACGTAATTGATACTGCACGTGAACTTTCACCGCGCAAATTATGCGTGATTTACGGGCACGGCGGCGCAGCGGTGCCGCAGATGGTCGAGCAGCAAAATAACGGCCAGTTCGCCGCCATCGACACCGCCCTGCAAGAACCGCAACTGGGCACCGGCCACGCCGTCATGCAGGCGCTGCCGCAATTGGACGAGTCGCAGCCGACCTTGATTTTGTATGGCGACGTGCCTCTGACGACGGCCGACTCGCTGCGCCGCCTGGTGCAAGCGGCCGGCAGCGACAAGCTCGGCATTCTCACCGTCGAACAAGCCAATCCCTTCGGCCTGGGCCGCATGGTCCGTGAGAACGGCAAGATCGTGCGCATTGTCGAAGAAAAAGATGCCAGCGATGAAGAACGAAAGATCCGTGAAATCAACAGCGGCATCATGGTGGCCCCCACCGCGCGCTTAAAGGCGTGGTTGAGCACCCTGTCGAACAACAACGCCCAGGGCGAGTACTACCTCACCGATATCGTCGCCAAGGCGGTCGCGGAAAACATGGAAGTGGTGTCGGCGCATCCGTCGGCCGAATGGGAAGTGGCGGGCGTGAACAGCAAGGTGCAACTGGCGGAACTGGAACGCCGTCACCAGCTGAACCTGGCCAACAAGCTATTGGAACAAGGCGTGACCCTGATGGACCCGGCCCGCATCGATATCCGCGGCAGCTTGACGTGCGGGCGCGATGTGACGATCGACGTCGGCTGCGTGTTCGAGGGCAATGTCCAGTTGGCCGATGGCGTCAAGGTGGGCGCGCACAGCGTGCTGGTCGATGCGAGCATCGGCGCCGGCGTGCAAATCAAACCGTTTTGCCATATCGAAGGCGCCGAAGTGGGCGCGCAATCGCAGATCGGCCCGTATGCGCGACTGCGCCCGGGCGCCCAACTGGCGCAGGATGTCCACATCGGCAATTTCGTTGAAGTCAAAAACAGCATCATCGCCGCCAGCAGCAAGGCCAATCACCTGGCATATATCGGCGACTCGACGGTCGGTGCGCGGGTCAACATCGGCGCCGGTACCATCACCTGTAATTACGATGGCGTCAACAAACACCGCACGGTGATCGAGGACGACTGTTTTATCGGCAGCGATTCGCAACTGGTGGCGCCGGTGACGGTGGGCGCGGGCGCGACCCTCGGCGCGGGCACCACCTTGACCAAGAATGCGCCGGCCGGCAAGCTGACCATTTCGCGCGCTAAACAAATCACCATCGACAGCTGGCAGCGGCCGGTGAAGATCAAAAAATAAGCGTTTATTTTTAGACGGCAATTCTCGTCTCGAACTTGCTGCGAAACGTAGAAAAATAGGTTTTGACGTTTCGCACATTGGCGTGGGTGGCGAACAGCCGGTGCGCCAGCGCGTGGTAGGCCGGCATATCGGCCACCTGCACCATCAGCACGAAGTCCGGTCCCGGCGCCACCCGGTAGCACTGCAATACCGCCGCTTCCTTCTCCACCAGCGCTTCGAACTCCGCCATCTTGTCGGACGCCTGCACGTCCAGCGAAATCTCGACGATGGCGCACAGCTGCGCCCCCACCTTGCTTGGGTCGACCAGCGCCACCTGGCGCGTGATCACGCCGCTGTCCGTCAATTGCTTGACCCTTCTCAGGCAAGTGGGCGGCGACACGTGCACCAGTTCGGCCAATTCGGCATTGGTCAACGATGCATCCTGCTGCAGCGTGTTCAAAATGCGACGATCGAGCTCGTCGAAATCGTTATGCACCATGCGTTATCTCATCCCGATGAAAAATTTACGCCATAAAATGAAATTATATTTCACGATCATATGATCGTGAAAGAAAATTTCATAAAAAGGCATAACTCGTTAGCATATTTCATCTAGTTTCATCTAGGATACAATTCTTTCATACGACTCAAGTGAGGCAATTATGTGCGGAATCGTCGGAGCAGTCGCCCAGCGCAATATCACCCCGATCCTGATCGAGGGCCTGAAACGCCTTGAATACCGTGGCTACGATTCCTGCGGCGTCGCCCTGCACGTCGACGGCCGCCTGCAGCGCTCGCGCAGCACCGCCCGTGTGGCCGAGCTGGAAGCGCAAATGGCCGACATCGGCCTGCAAGGTTTTACGGGCATCGCCCACACCCGCTGGGCCACCCACGGCGCCCCCGCTTCGCACAACGCCCACCCGCACTTTTCGCCCACCGAAGAAGCCGCCCGCATCGCCCTGGTCCACAACGGCATCATTGAAAACCACGACGAACTGCGCGCTGAATTGACGGCGCAGGGTTATGTGTTCCAGAGCCAGACCGATACCGAAGTCATCGCCCACCTGGTCGACCATATGTACAACGGCGACTTGTTCGACACCGTGCAGCAGGCCGTCAAGCGCCTGCATGGCGCCTACGCCATCGCCGTGTTCTGCCGCGATGAG
>JAQGNM010000509.1 GCA_028291845.1 Massilia sp.
GAGGCGCTCTTCGAACTCGCCGCGGTACTTGGCGCCGGCCAGCAGCGCCGCCATGTCGAGCGACAGCACGCGCTTGCCCTTGAGCGAATCGGGCACCTCGCCATTGATGATGCGCTGCGCCAGGCCCTCGACGATGGCGGTCTTGCCCACGCCCGGCTCGCCGATCAGCACCGGGTTGTTCTTGGTACGCCGCTGCAGCACCTGGATGGCGCGGCGGATTTCATCGTCGCGGCCGATCACTGGATCGAGCTTGCCCTGGCGGGCCCGCTCGGTAAGGTCCATGGTGTATTTTTTCAGCGATTCGCGCTGGCCCTCGGCCTCCTGCGAATTGACGTTTTCGCCGCCGCGCACGGCGTCGATAGCCGCTTCGGCGGCGGTTCGGGTCAGGCCCGCTTCGCGTACGGCCCGGCCCGCTTCGGATTTGTCGTCCAGCAGCGCCAAAATGATCATTTCGCTGGAGACGAACTGGTCGCCGCGCTTTTGCGCCTCCTTGTCGGCCAGGTTGAGCAAGTTCATCAGCTCGCGCCCGACCTGGGTTTCGCCGCCGGTGCCGGACACCTTGGGCAGGCGGTCGAGGGCGCTGCGCAGCGAATTGGTCAGCGCGCCGATATTGACGCCGGCGCGCTGCAGCAGCGAGCGGGTGCCGCCGTCGTCCTGGTTGAGCAGGGCCATCAACAGGTGCACCGGTTCGATGTATTGATTGTCGTTGCCTACCGCGATGCTCTGGGCGTCCGCCAGGGCTTCCTGCAGTTTGGTGGTGAGTTTATCTTGCCGCATGGCTGCTCCGATGAAAATTATGCAATGGGCAGCAGATTGGGACTTATTAAATTATTTCAAGGAGGGGGACTGGCACGCGCGCGGTGGCGTATGCTTTCTCAACCAGCTTGAAATGCGCGGTGCCTGTCCCATTTTGGCGTCGAGGCAAATCAAGATGGGGACAGGCACCGCGCAATCGGTGACGTATGCAAACTCATACGCCGTCGCGCGCGTGCCAGTCCCCGGCTACGTGCCCCGCCTAATGACTGCCCAGGGCTTTCCACGTGGCAAAGCCCGCCACGCAAAACCCTAATGCGCCCAGCAAGTGCAGCGCGCTGTGCAGCAGCGCCCAGCCATAATCGCCCCGCTGCAGCAGCAGCATCGATTCGCCCGAGAAGGTGGAAAAGGTGGTCAGGCCGCCCAGGAAGCCGGTGACGGCGAACAGGCGCCACTCGGGCGACAGCTGCGGGTGGCCGCTGAAGAACGCCAGCGCCAGGCCGACCAGGTAGCCGCCGATCAGGTTGGCGGCCAGGGTGCCGAGGTTGATGCGGGCGCCGGTCGCGCCCAGCCACAGGCCCAGCCCCCAGCGCAACCAGGCGCCGCAGGCGGCGCCGAAGCCGACCGCCAGCCAGGCCAGCGGCGCGCTCAAGCGGCCGGCCCCGGCCTGGACCACTTCGCCATCGCCGCGTCGTCGCTCGAGCGCGCATCGACCCAGCGCGCGCCATCCGGCGTCTGTTCCTTCTTCCAGAACGGCGCCTCGGTTTTCAGGTAATCGATGATGAATTCGCAGGCAGCGAAGGCTTCGCCGCGATGCGCGGCCGACACCGCCACCAGCACGATCTGCGCCATCGGCGGCAAGGGGCCGACCCGGTGGATCACCAGCGCGCCGGCCAGCGGCCAGCGCAGGCACGCTTCATCGACGATTTTTTGCAGCGCCGCCTCGGTCATGCCGGGATAGTGTTCGAGCTCCATCTCGGCCACCTCGGCGCCGTCGTTCAAGTCGCGCACGGCGCCTACAAAAGTAACCACCGCGCCCACCTTCGGGTCGCCCGCGCGCAGCCGCGCCACTTCGGCGCTGAGGTCGAAATCGCCCTGCTGCACCCGCACTTCGCGGAACTTGCACAGCGCGCTCATCGGGCCGCCTTGCCGCTGGTGTTACCGCTGCTGTTACCGCTGCTGTGGGCCCCGCTGTTGCCACTGCCGTTGCCGCTGCTGGTGCCAATGCGGCTGCCGACGCGGGCGAACAACTGTTCGATGCGGCTGGCGGTGCGCTCGTCGACCAGCGCCGGCATCGCCGCCAGCTGCTCGAACTGGGCCGCCTGGTTGGCGCCCTTCTGTCCCGACTTGAGCGACGACTGCAGCACCTCGACCTGCAGCTTGAGGCGATCGCGGGCGAATTCGCTGCCGCTGTCGATACCGGCGGCGATTTCCTGGCGCAGCACTTCCTGCAGCAGGATCGGGCGGTTCTGTTCGAGCTTGCGCACGTAGGCGGCGCGCTCGCCCTGGCCACCGAGCGCGTCGAGGGCGGCCTGGAAGCGCGCGCCGAGCGCCTTGTCGAACTCCGGCGCCAGCTTCGGTAATGCCGCCCAGCGGCTTTGCCAGTCGGCGGCGTGGTCATGGCCATCGCCCTCGCTTGTCAAGGAACTCTCGAGCTGCTGGCACAGACGCAGCTTGTCGCGCAGGGCGCTGGCCCTGGCGATGCTGGCGGCGCGCTTCTCATCGTCGATCCTGGCCTGCAGGCCGGCCACCGCCGCCTGGTAGCGCTGCTCGACCTTCGCCTCGGCCGCGCGCGGCACCGCGCCGATGGCGTGCCACCCGGCGGCCGCTTCCTGCAGCAGCTTGCGGGCGCCGGCGGCGTCGGCGGTGGCGGCCGCTTCTTCCAGGCGCGCCGAGATGGCGTCCTTGGCCGCCTGGTGCGCGCGCCGCTCGCTGTCGGCGGCGTTGGCGCTCTCCTTGCGCCTGGCGAAGACGGCGTCGCAGGCGGCGCGGAAGCGGTGCCACAGGGCTTGTTCGGCTTTGCGCTCCAGCGGCAGCGCACGCGCCAGTTCCTGCCAGCGCTCCTGCGCCGTCCGCAGCGCGTCGAGCGCGCCGCGGTCGGCCGGATCGAGGCGCGCCACCTGTTCGATCAGCTCCTCGCGATGCGCCACCTCGGTCTTGCGCTGCGCTTCGAGCGGCCGCTGCATGACGTTCAGGGCCTTGGTAAATTCCTGGTCGAGGCGCTTTTTATCCTTGCGGTCGATGGCGCCCAGGTGGCTCCACGCCAGCCGCAGACGCTGCACGGTGGCGGCCATCTGCTTCCAGTCGATTGCGCCGGGGTGGCCGGATTCGCCGCCTGATTCGCCGCCGTCAGCACCATCCGCCTCGATCTTGGCCGCCTGCGCCGCGGCTTCGTCGATCAGCGCCTGGGCCCGGGCGGCATTGGTGTGACGCTCCTCGGCCAGATGCTTGAAGTGGGCCGCCGCCGGCGCGTAGGCGCTGCTGCAGGCGCCGTCGAAGCGC
>JAQGNM010000546.1 GCA_028291845.1 Massilia sp.
GCAGGCGGTGGGTGAAGTGCACGAACGCCATCTTGAGCTTGTCGAAATCGTGCTCGTAGGTTTCCATGTGATCGGCGTCGATATTGGTGATCACTTCGATCATCGGCGCCAGGTTCAGGAACGACGCGTCCGATTCGTCCGCCTCGACCACGATGTAGTCGCCGGTGCCGAGTTTGGCGTTGGCGCCGGCGCTGTTCAGTTTGCCGCCGATCACAAAAGTAGGATCGATGCCGCCTTCGGCCAGCACCGATGCCACCAGGCTGGTGGTGGTGGTCTTGCCGTGGGTGCCGGCAATGGCGATGCCGCGTTTCAAGCGCATCAATTCGCCCAGCATGATGGCGCGCGGGACGATCGGGATCATGGCCGCGCGCGCAGCCACCACTTCGGGGTTTTTCTCGTTGACGGCGGTGGAAGTGACGACGACGTCGGCACCGATCACATTGGCGGCGTCGTGGCCGACGGTGACGCGGGCGCCCAGGCTTTCCAGGCGCAGGCTGGCGGCATTGCTGCCCAGGTCCGAGCCCGACACTTTGTAGCCGAGGTTGACCAGCACCTCGGCGATGCCGCTCATGCCGCTGCCGCCGATGCCGACGAAGTGGATGTTTTTGATTTTGTGTTTCATTGGTTGTTCATCTCTAAAGCGCTATCTTTTCAAGTATTTCAGCGATTGCCGCATTGGCGTCGCGGCGGCCGACCGCAAACGCGGCCAGCGCCATCTCGCGGCATTTGTCACGCGTGGTGTTCTTCAACAGTTCGCCCAGACTGCCTGCATTCAGTTCGCCTTGCGGCAGGTGGACGGCGGCATGCTGGCTGGCCATCCACTTGGCGTTGTCTCGCTGGTGGCTGGTGGTGGCGGCCACGAATGGAATCAGCACGCTGGCCACGCCGGCCGCCGTCAACTCCGACACGGTGATCGCGCCGGCGCGGCAGATTACCAAATCGGCCGCCGCATAGGCGCTCGCCATGTCGTCGATGAAGTCGACCACGTTCGCTTCGACGCCGTTGTCGGCGTAGGCCTGGCGCAAGGCCTCGATATTCTTCTTGCCGGACTGGTGCGTCACCAGCGGCCGCACGGCGGCGTCGATGTTGGCCAGCGCCGCCGGCACGGCGTCGTTGAGCACCTTGGCGCCCAGGCTGCCGCCGACCACCAGGATTTTCAAGGGGCCTTGCCTGCCGTCGAAACGGGTTGCGGGCGGTTCCACGTCGAGGATCGCCTGGCGCACCGGATTGCCGGTGACGGAGGCCTTGCCGGCGGCGCGGCCGAAATCGGCGGGAAAGCCGAACAGCACGCGCTGTGCCAGCGGCGTCAGGGTCTTGTTCGACAACAGCAGCGCCGCATCGGCATTGACCAGGGCCAGCGGGACGCCGCGCAATCTCGCCATCAGGCCGCCCGGCACGCAGACGTAGCCGCCCATGCCCAGCACCACCGACGGCTTGCGGCGCGCCAGAATGCGCAGGCAGGTGGCGAAACTGGCCGTCAGCTTGAACGCGCCCGACAGGGTGTGCTGCAAGCCCTTGCCGCGCATGCCCGTAAAATCGATGGCGTCCATGGCGATGCCCGCTTTCGGCACCAGGTCCTGCTCCATGCCGGTAGACGTGCCCAGCCAGCTCACTTCCCAGCCGCGTTCCTTCATCGTTTGCGCGATGGCGATGCCGGGGAAGATGTGCCCGCCCGTACCGGCGGCCATGATCATCAGGCGCTTCATGGACGGCCCCCGCGCATCAGCACGCGATTTTCGTAATCGATGCGCAGCAAGATGGCCAGGCCGATGCAGTTGATGAACACGCCGGTGCCGCCGTAGCTCATCAGCGGCAAGGTCAGTCCCTTGGTCGGCAGCAGGCCCAGGTTCACGCCCATATTGATGAAGCATTGCACGCCGATCCAGATGCCGATGCCCTTGGCGGCCAGGCCGGCGAAGGTCTGGTCGATGGCGATGGCCGGGCGGCCGCTGTCGAAGGCGCGGTTGACCAGCCAGTAGAACATGGCGATGGTCACCAGCACGCCGGCCAGGCCCAGCTCCTCGCCGATCACGGCGAGCAGAAAGTCGGTGTGCGCTTCCGGCAGGTAGTGCAGTTTTTCCACGCTGCCGCCCAGGCCGACGCCGAAGATCTCGCCGCGGCCGAAGGCGATCAGCGAGTGGGTCAACTGGTATGCCTTGTTGAGCGCATTGTCTTCCTGCCAGGGGTCGAGGTAGGCGAACATGCGCGCGCGCCGGAACGGCGACAAGGCGATGATGGTGCTGAAGATGAGCACCAGCAGCGCGCCGATGCCGCCGAACCAGATGGCGTTGATCCCGCCCAAAAACAGGATGCCCATGGCGATGCAGACGATCACGCCAAAGGCGCCAAGGTCCGGCTCCAACAACAGCAGCAGGCCGACCAGGCCGATGGCGCCGGCCATCGGCAGGAAACCCTTGGTGAGTTTATGCATGTACTCCTGCTTTCTCACCGTGTAGTCGGCGGCGTACAGCACCGCCACCACCTTCATGACTTCCGACGGCTGCGCATTGAAGACGACCAATTTGATCCAGCGCTTGCCGCCGTTGACGGTCACGCCCAGGCCTGGCACGAACACCATCATCAGCATGACCAGGGTGGCGCCGAACAGCCAGGGCGCCGCCTTTTGCCAGGTCTCGATCTTGACGCGAAAGGCGAACAGGCCGCCGATCAGCGAGACGGCGATGAAGATCGCCTGGCGCTGCAGAAAATAAGTGTTTTTGTAGGCGGCGAATTTCGGCGAATCGGGCAGCGAGATCGACGCCGAATACACCATCACCATCCCGAACTGCATCAGCAGCAAGGTCACCCATACCAGCGGCTGGTCGTATTCCATCATCTTGGAAGGACGGCCGCGGCTGGCGATCAGCGCGCTGGAAGACGAGCCGGAGAACTTGAACGGGAGCTGGAAGGCCATCAGAGCTCCTGGCCTTTGTCGAGCGCGAGCTGGCGCACGGCGTCGATGAACACCTGGGCGCGGTGCGCATAATTGGTGAACATGTCGAGGCTGGCGCAAGCCGGGGACAGCAGCACGCAGTCGCCGGATTTGGCCAGGCCGGCGGCGCGGGCGACGGCGTCGGGCAGATTGCGGCAATCGAAAATATCGATGCCGGCCGGCTCGAAGGCGGCGCGCAGTTTCGGCGCGTCGCGGCCGATCAGCACCACCGCGCGCACGTAGCTCGATGCCGGTTCGGCCAGCGGCGCGAAATCCTGGCCCTTGCCGTCGCCGCCGGCGATCAGCACGATTTTCTGCTGCGGCGTATTGAATGCCTTGCCCAGGCCGGTCAAGGCGGCCACCGTGGCGCCCACATTGGTGCCCTTGCTGTCGTCGTAGAATTCGACGCCGTCGATGCTGGCCAACAGTTCGACCCGGTGCGGCTCGCCCTTGTACTCGCGCAAGCCGTGCAGCAGGGGCGCCAGCGGCAGGCCGATGGCGCGGCACAGGGCCAGCGCCGCCAGCGCGTTGGTGGCGTTGTGCACCCCGCGGATGTGCAGGGCGTCGGCCGGCATCAGGCGGGTGACCACCACTTCGGCCGGCTCGACGACGTCTTTCCTACGCTTCTTCTCCAGCGCTTCGCCGGCGTTGGCCTGCGCCAGCCACAGCACGCCGCGCTCGCTGACCAGGCCGAAATTGCCGGCAGCCGTCGGCGCGGCGGCGCTGAACAACACCGTGTCGCTGCCCGGCGTGGTCAGCGCCATGTCAAACACCAGCGGGTCGTCGCGGTTGAGCACGCGCACGGTGTTGGCGGCAAAAATGCGCGCCTTGTCGAGCGCGTAGCTGCGCATGTCGCCGTGCCAGTCGAGGTGATCCTGGGTCAGATTCAGGACGGTGGCCGCATCGGCCTGCAAGCTGAACGTCGAGTGCAGCTGAAAACTCGACAGCTCGAGCACCCACGCCTGCGGCAGGCTGTCCTGCTGCACGCAGTCGAGCAGCACGTCGAGCGCCGCCGGGCTGATGTTGCCCGCCAGGCGGACCGTCAAGCCGGCGCGCTCGCACAGCAAACCGGTCAGGCTGGTGACGGTGGTCTTGCCGTTGGTGCCGGTGATGGCGATGATCTTTGGCTGATAAGCCTGCTCCGCCTTCAACATGGCCAGAGCGCGGGCGAACAGTTCGATTTCGCCCCACACGGGGATGGCGCGGGCGTTTGCCGCCGGCACGATGGCGCGCAGTTCGCGTTTCGGCGCCAGGCCCGGACTCAGGGTGACGAAGTCGACGCCCTCCAGCAGCGCTTCGGAAAATTCGCCGCAGATGAATTCGACGCCGGGCACCGTCACCCGCAGCGCCTGCAGCCGTTGCGGTTCGGTGCGCGTGTCGGCCACCCGCACGGTCGCGCCGCAGCGGGATAACCACTTGGCCATGGCCAGGCCCGACTCGCCCAGGCCGAGGACCAGGGCGTGTTGGCCGGAGTAGATGTCGAAAACGCTGTTCATCAACGCAGCTTCAGCGATGAAAGGCCGACCAGCACCAGCATCATGGTGACGATCCAGAAGCGCACGACGACCTTGGTCTCTTTCATGCCCAGTTGTTCGAAATGGTGGTGCAGCGGCGCCATGCGGAACACGCGGCGGCCGACGCCGTAGCGCTTCTTGGTGAACTTGAACCAGGCCACCTGGATGATGACGGACAGCGTTTCGGCGACGAACACGCCGCCCATGATGAACAGGACGATCTCCTGGCGCACGATGACGGCGATGGTGCCGAGGGCGCCGCCCAGCGCCAGCGCGCCGACGTCGCCCATGAACATCTGCGCGGGGTGGGCATTGAACCACAAGAAGGCCAGTCCGGCCCCGGCCATCGCGCCGCAGAAGATCTGCAGCTCGCCGGCACCGGGAATGTGCGGGATGAACAGGTAGCGCGAATTGGTCGACGAACCGGTCAGATAGGCGAACTGGCCGAGCGCGGCGCCCACCATCACGGTCGGCATGATGGCC
>JAQGNM010000557.1 GCA_028291845.1 Massilia sp.
CGAGGTCGACAAGGTCACGCGGCGGCGCGACAGGCCGTAGGCGTTATCGTCGAGCATCAGTTTCAGTGCCGTGGCGGTCGGCTCGAAGTTCAGCAACGGCTCGCCCATGCCCATCATGACCACGTTGGTGATCTGGCGCTCGCCTTTCGGACCGGGCTCGATGCCCTTGGTGCGGCGCAGTTCGAACTCGGCCATCCACAACTGGCCGATGATTTCCGACACCGACAGATTGCGGTTGAAGCCTTGCTTGCCGGTCGAGCAGAAACGGCAATTGACGGCGCAGCCCGCTTGCGTGGAAATGCACAGGGTGCCGCGGTTTTCTTCCGGAATGAACACGGTTTCGACGGCATTGCCGTTGCCGACATCGACCAGCCACTTGCGGGTACCGTCTGTCGAGGTGTTGTCGCTGATGATGGCTGGCGAGCGGACCTCGGCGCGCGTTTTGAGCTTGTCGCGCAAGGACTTAGCGAGGTCGGTCATGCTGTCGAAATCGCTGGCGCCGAACTGGTGAATCCAGCGCTGCAACTGTTTGGCGCGAAACGGCTTCTCACCCAAGTCGGCGCAGTAAGCGACGAGTTGCGCGGGATCGAAGTCCAGCAAGTTGGTGAGAGTCGTCATATATTCGGTCTTTCAAAAAAACCGCTGCCGCGCGCGATGGCGCAGCGTACAGCGGCCGGGTACTGATTACTTAATTTCTGGGAAGAAGTAAGCGATTTCAACTTTTGCAGCTTCGACAGCGTCCGAACCGTGGACGGCGTTGGCATCGATCGAATCGGCGAAATCGGCGCGGATGGTGCCTTTTTCAGCTTTCTTCGGATCGGTGGCGCCCATCAGGTCGCGGTGGGCCAGGACGGCGTTCTCGCCTTCCAGGGCCTGGATCATGACAGGGCCCGACACCATGAAGTCGACCAGATCCTTGAAGAAGCCGCGCTCTTTGTGAGCGGCGTAAAAGCCTTCGGCCTGTTCGCGCGACAGCTGGGTCATGCGGGCGGCGACGATCTTCAGGCCGGCGTTTTCAAAGCGGCTGTAGATTTGGCCGATGACGTTTTTCGCCACTGCGTCTGGTTTGATGATCGACAGGGTGCGTTCGATTGCCATTTGTAAAAACTCCAATAAAAAGAAAGGTTTAAATCGAGAAATAAGGTACTCAATCAACCTTTGATTTTACCATAGATGCCCCACTTGACCTATATTGGACTGGCAGGGCCTCGTAGTGATAGAGTTGCTGCGGCGGAACTGGCCGTAAATACGCCGATACTGCGTACTCGACGCCCGCGTGCTATGCTTAATATGTTTGATCATTTACCAACCGGAGGCAACATGATTCCCACTATGCAAAGCTTTGATGTCGCATCCAGCGGCCAGGCGGTGCGCCATCGCGTCCTGCGCAACACCTACTGGCTGCTCGCGCTGTCGATGATTCCGACCGTGCTTGGCGCCGTTGTCGGCGTCCAGCTGCATTTGCCGATGTTCCACGGCATGATGGGCTTCCTGGCCTTCATGGCCATCGCCTTCGGTTTCATCTGGGCCATCGAAAAAACCAAGGAAAGCGCCGCCGGCGTGTTTGTGCTGCTCGGCTTCACCTTCTTCATGGGTTTGATGTTGACGCCAATTCTCACCCGCACCCTCGGTTACTCGAACGGCGGCAGCCTGATCATGACCGCCTTCGGCGGCACCGCCTGCATCTTTGCCGTGATGGCAAGCTGGGCCACAGTGTCCAAGCGCGACTTCTCGATGATGGGCAAGTGGCTGTTCGCCGGCGTGATCATGCTGATCCTCGCTTCGGTCGCCAACATCTTCCTCGGCCTGTCGGCCCTGCAGATGACGATCTCGGTGCTGGCTATCGGCATCTTCTCGGCCTTCATCCTGTACGACGTGCAGCGCATCGTCAACGGCGGCGAAACCAATTACATCAGCGCCACGCTGTCGATCTACCTCGACGTCTACAACATCTTCACCAGCCTGCTCTCGCTGCTGGGCATGGGTGGCGGCAGCCGCGACTGATTGTTGAGTTTTAATGATTAAAAGCCGACCCGCGGGTCGGCTTTTTTTTATTACGCTACCAGCTCGAACACAGCCATCGACTCGACGTGCGAGGTGTGCGGGAACATATTCACCACCCCCGCCTTCTTCAATACATAGCCGGCCTGGTGGGTCAAAATGCCGGCATCGCGCGCCAGCGTCGACGGGCTGCAGGATACGTAGACAATTTTTTCGGGCAGCAAATCCGGCCGCGCCAGCTTCAAGCCGGCCAGCGCCTCGGCCAGCGCCACCGCGCCATCGCGCGGCGGATCGATCAGCATGCGGTCGAATTTGCCAAGGGCAATCAAGTCTTCCGTGGTGACGTTGAACAGGTTACGGGTCTCGAACGAGGTCTTGCCGTCCAGGCCGTTCACTTTGGCATTCTCCAGCGCCCGCTCGGTCAGCGCCGTGCTGCCCTCGATGCCGACCACCTCGCGCGCCAGGGTCGCCAGCGGCAAGGTGAAATTGCCGAGGCCGCAGAACAGGTCGGCAACCCGGTGTTCGGGCTTGACGTCGAGCAAGCGCAACGCCGAGCCGACCAGGACCCGGTTGATCTGGTGATTGACCTGGGTAAAATCGGTCGGCTTGAACGGCATGTTGACGCCAAATTCCGGCAAGGTGTAATACAGCGATTTGCCCAGGGGATAAAACGGCGCTGCCGTCTCCGGCCCCTTGGTCTGCAGCCAGAACTGGATCTGCCACTGATCGGCAAAGGCTTTCAGCAGGGTCTCATCAGCCGCGTTCAAAGGCGCCATGATGCGCAGCACCAGCACCGTCAAGCCTTCGCCGATGGCCACTTCGATCTGCGGCACCTGGTCGTAGATCGACAAACCACCGATCAGCTCGCGCAGCGGCAACAGCATGGCGGCGACGTGTTGCGGCAGGATCAGGCAGGTGGAAATATCGGCGACAAAGGCCGAGCGTTTCTCGTGAAAACCCACCAGCACCGTGTTTTTCTTGGCCACGTGGCGCACCGACAGGCGCGCCCGAAAACGGTATCCCCAGGTCGGACCGTGCATCGGCCGCATGATGTTTTCCGATTTGACCTTGCTGATGTGCCACAGGTTATCTTCCAGCACGCGCTGCTTCATGGCGACCTGAGCGGTCGGCTCGAGGTGCTGCATCGAACAGCCGCCGCAGTAGTCGAAATGGGGGCACGGCGGCGCCACCCGCATCGACGTCGCCTTGTGCAAGGCGGTCATGCGCGCCGCTTCCCAGTTCTTCTTGCGCTTGAAGCTGACGAAGCTGACGCGCTCGCCGGGCAAGGCGCCTTCGACGAAAATCACCTTGCCGGACGAGCCGTCCTCGTTTTCAAGATGGCCGACGCCGCGGGCGTCCATGTCGAGGGATTTGATGTCGATCTGGGTATCTGGCATTGGAAGGCGCGGCAGACGGCAGGGCCGACTGTCATATGCGTAAAAAGTTCAGGGAGAATACGGACACGCTGCAAGCGCGCGCGAATCATAGCAAGGAATCGCGCACCACGCCACGGGCGGCCATGGCCCGCTTCAGCTTGACCAGGGCTTCCTGCTGGATCTGCCGCACCCGCTCGCGGGTGACGCCCATCTCCGCCGCCAGCGTTTCCAGGGTGGCGGGATCGTCGTTGTCGAGGCCGAACCGGCGCATGACGACGATGCGCTGCTTGTCGGGCAGCTTGGTCAGCCAGTCTCTGACCAGCACTGTCATTTCCAGGTGTTCGGCGCGCGCATCCGGAGTGTCGTCGGCCTCGCCCGGCAGCATGTCCATCAGGCTCGACTGTGGATCGTTGTCGAGCGGCGCGTCCAGCGAGGTGGCGTGCTCGGACAGGGCGAGGATATCCTGCACCTCCTCTACCGGCCTGCCGACCAGATGCGAGATGTCTTCGGCGGTGGCGTCCTTGCCGTCGTGGTGCTGGGCTTCCAGGTGATATTTGGCGCGCAGCATCTGGTTCAGCTCGCGCACCATGTGCACCGGCAGGCGCACGGTTCTGGCCTGGTTCATGATAGCCCGCTCGATGCTTTGGCGAATCCACCAGGTGGCATAGGTGGAAAAGCGGAAACCGCGCTCGGGCTCGAACTTGTCGATGGCGCGCATCAGGCCGATGTTGCCCTCCTCGATCATGTCGAGCAGCACCACGCCGCGATTGATATAGTGCTTGGCGATCGACACCACCAGCCGCAGGTTGTGCTCGATCATCGCCTGGCGCGACTGAAAATCGCCGCCCTTGGCCAGCGTGGCGATGCGCACCTCGTCCGCCGCCGACAACAGTGGGCGGGTGCCGATCTGGTTCAGATAATGCTGGGTGGTGTCGGTGGAGAGCTCGGCCTGCAAGACCTTTTTCAGCTCGTCGACGCTGGCAATGACAGCTTCCGGCGCGTGCGCCAGACCGACGGCGTGGGGGCCGCCATCGCCATCGATATTGCCATCGACGTTGCCGTCAATTGCGATGCCATCGATAACGCCGCCGTCCATGCCGGCGCTGTCAAGCGTGTCGTCGTCCGAATCGAAATCGGGGTCGAGCTGGTGAGGCGGCAGTGTCATGGGCGTTCATCACTATGGCTTGTCGGCAAGCGCCCAAACAAGAACGCTTACCTGCTGGGCAGGAACCTCGACGGATCGACCGGTTTGCCCTGCTGGCGAATTTCAAAGTGCAGCTTGACAGAATCGGCATCCGAGTCGCCCATTTCAGCGATTTTCTCGCCCTTGGTGACTGTCTGCCCTTCCTTGACCACGATGGCGCGATTATGTGCATATGCGGACAGCAAGCTGTTACTGTGCTTGACGATGACTAGATTACCATAACCGCGAATGCCGGAACCGGCGTACATGACTTTTCCTGCGCCGGCCGCCATCACTTGCTGGCCGAGCTTGCCGGCGATGTCGACGCCCTTGTTCTTGCCCTCGTCGAAGGTGGCGACCACGCGGCCGTCCGATGGCCACATCCAGCTGAGCTTTTCATCGTCGTCGTTGCGCGCCGCCGGCGCCGTCACGGTGCTTGCGGGCGGCACGGCGGCCACCACCGGCTTGTCGGCCTTGACGTCGGGCTTGCCCTCGGCCTTGATATCCGGCTTGCCGTCGTCGTCCTTCTTCATCTCGGCCAGGGTGGCGTCGCTGTACGGCTTTTTCTCGCCGCGCGGCAGTACTTTTTTCGGCGCCGGTGTTGCTTGCACCGGGCGCGCTTCCGGCATCGTCACCGGGGCCATGGTCACCACGCTGCTGCCGCGGGCAGGCGGCGCGATGCGCAGCACCTGGTCGACCTTGATGTCGTTGGGGTCCGGCAGATTGTTCCATAACAAGATGTCGCGGTAGTTCTGGCCGTGATCGAGGGCGATGCGCAGCAGGGTGTCGCCCCTTTTCACCACGTAGATGCCGCGCGCTTCGTCGCGGTCTTCGCTCGGCGTCTGCACCGGCGCCGGCCGCACCACCACCGGGGCCGGCTGGCGGTCGACGATGGGCGCGCGGCGGTTGGCGGTGCTGCAACCGGCCAACAGGCCCAGCGACAAAGTCAGCAACAATACAAGTCGAGTTTGTTTCATTCTAATCATTATTGGTTCGATATTCTGGCAAGACTAGACGGTGCCTGGTCGCAAAGGCACGAAACGGACGGCTTCCAGTGTTTCGCTCAGCCATTCCGCCTTGCCGGTGCGGGTAATCAGTTGCAGGTGCTGGACCTGCGCACCCACCGGCGCAACCAGGCGGCCGCCGATGGCGAGTTGTTCAAGCAAGGCCCGCGGCACTTCCAGGCCGGCAGCGGCAAGGATGATGCCATCGAAGGGGGCAACTTGCGGGAGGCCAAGCATACCATCTCCGTAATGCAAACGGAGGTTAGCGATGCGTAATGGCCGCAAATTGACTTTGGCGAGCTCATGCAATGGCTTGATCCGTTCGATCGAGAATACTTCTTTGGCAATGCAAGCCAGTACGGCGGCCTGGTAGCCGCAACCGGTGCCGATCTCCAGCACCCGCTCCAGCTGGCGCCCGTTGCGCATTACTTCGATCATGCGGGCAACAATATAAGGCTGGGAAATGGTCTGCTCATGGCCGATCGGCAGCGATGCATCGATGTATGCCTGCGCCGACAAGGCCGGCTCGATGAAGGCGTGGCGCGGCACGGTGTCGAGGGCGCTCAGTACGACGCTGTCCTTGACGCCCTGCCTGGCCACCCGCGCCACCATGGCGTGGCGGATCGCCGCCGACACCATCAGATCGGGCCGCGGCGCGGCCGGCGCGTTCTCGACGGCCCGCTGCATGGCCTGGCTGTGCGATTTCGACGGCGCCGCCACCGCAGTTGGCGCATGGCTGGGGACCTTGGCGCCGCCTTGCGAGGCGTTGCGGGTGGCCGTTTGCGGCGTGGCGACGCGGGCGCCGCCGGCGCTGCTGCCGCCGCTGCGGCGGTCAGGCCCGGTCACCGACGATAGCGGCAAGGGAAAAGTGCTGCCCGGGTTGCGGCGCTCTTTCATGCCGATCCTCGCGACTGCGCTTTTGACATTGCCTGCAACTGATCGCGGTGGGTCAGGTCGACCTGCAGTGGGGTGATCGAAATATTGCCGTTGGCAACAGCGTAAAAATCGGTGCCCTCTCCCGCGTCGCGGGTGGCGCCGGGCGGCCCGATCCAGAAAATCGGCCGGCCGCGCGGATCGAGGGCGCGGATCACCGGCTCGGCCTGGTGACGCCGCCCGAGCCGGGTCGGCGTCAGCGCGCCGATCTGCTCATATGGCAGGTTCGGAATGTTGACGTTAAACAACCACGGCGAGCGCAGTTCGTCGAAACGGCGCAGGACGATATCGCGGGCCACGCGGGCGGCGGCATCGATATGCGCCCAGCCGTGCTCGGCCTGCGAAAAAGCGATCGCCGGAATGCCGAACAGATAACCTTCGGTGGCGGCGGCGACCGTGCCGGAATACAAGGTGTCGTCGCCCATGTTCGGGCCGTTGTTAATTCCTGAGACAATCAAATCAGGCCGGTAATCCAGCACGCCCGTCAGCGCCACGTGGACGCAATCGGTGGGGGTGCCGTTGACCACGTAAAAACCATTGGCGGCTTGTTGAACCGACAAGGGCCGGTCGAGCGAGAGCGAATTGGAAGCGCCCGACCGGTTGCTGTCAGGCGCGAAGACCACAATGTCGGCCACCGGCGCCAGGGCGCTGGCCAGCGCCTCGATACCGGGGGCGAGATAGCCGTCGTCGTTACTGATAAGTATTCTCATGCGGCAATTTTACCCGATGCGCACCCGCACCGATCACCCGCCGAAAAATTGTTCACCGGCGCCAACACAGATAAACCGACCCGCTGCGCAAGGTTCCCGCCGGAGGCAAACAGCAAGAAAATCAGGACACACGCCGTCAGCCAGCGGCGAGCGACTGTAAGCGTGGTCTTCCTGTAAAAATCATCTGGCTCCGCCAGGGATTTTTACCTGACTGGCCCTGCGCCTGTAAGCCGGTTTTACCTTCTCGGAATTCATTCCGATCATTTTAGGCCAAACCTGTCATGAGGAGTAACGCCTCGCCCCCGAACATGAAAGCTCCAAAAAGAGCAAGATGGAGGTGGGCACACAGGACAACAAAAGTCGTCTTTTGAATGGCGGTCCGACCCCGGTCCAA